>JBBRKB010000147.1:0-8780 GCA_038218385.1 Cytophagales bacterium
GGCACACACAAGACCCGTTTATCTTCTGTGTATACCATCAGGATTTTTATCCGAAAGGAAATGATGTAATGGGCCCAGCGGCATCTCTTGCTGGAAGAAACATCGGTCAGGATTTTTCACCTAATAAGGAAGGGTGGCGAATGTATCACGGTCAAAAAGTTCCAGGGTTTCCTGCCCACCCGCATTGTGGATTTGAAACGGTGACGGTTGTGAATAAAGGATTGGTTGATCATTCCGATTCGTTGGGTGCTGCTGGCCGTTTTGGTTTTGGTGATGTGCAATGGATGACGGCTGGCAAGGGTGTACAACATTGTGAAATGTTTCCCTTACTTAATCAAGAAAAAGAAAACCCTCTTGAGCTTTTTCAAATCTGGCTCAATTTGCCGAGGGTAAATAAAAAAGTACCACCTCATTTTGCTATGCTTTGGAACGATCTCATTCCAACATTTACACATACAGATACCAAAGGAAAATCAACTGATGTCCGCCTTATTGCCGGAAAAATAGAAAACATTAAGGCGCCTGATCCTGCACCCGATTCATGGGCGGCTCATCCTGAAAATGAAGTAGCGATCTGGACGATAAAAATGGAAGCGAATGCCGAATGGACGTTGCCAACAGCTTCAACCCACGTGAATCGATCTTTGTATTTTTATCAAGGTGAGTCTATCGCGATAGCAGAAAAAGAATTTACATCTTACAAGGCCATTGAACTTCATGCGGACAAAGAAGTGGATTTGAAAAATGGAAACACAGAAAGCTTTCTGCTGCTTTTACAAGGTAAGCCCATAAGCGAACCTGTTGTTCAACATGGGCCGTTTGTTTTGAATTCACAAAGTGAAATACAAGAAGTATTTGCAGAATATCAAAGAACACAATTTGGTGGATGGCCGTGGTCTAGTCATGAGCATGTGCATCCACGCGAGAAAACCCGTTTCGCATTATATCCCAATGGTAAAGAGGAGGTGAAAGTGCTTTGAAGCCAATCTCATTTTTATAAAATCAAAATGAAAGGATATACATCCCGTCAATGCACGAGATGATCAGATCAAATGCATGCGCTTATAAAAGTCGACACCTCTTTGAATCAATTCTCTAAATGCAGGTTCTGCATCTTCAGAGAGCTCTTCAATATGAAAGGTTGATTTTCCTGTCAGGTAATGAAGAAGACTGTCAGGCAATTGATCGGAAATACTTTTATCCAAATACACCGGATAAAAGTATAATGCAATGTGCTTCTCATAGATGGTGAGCGAGGCAAACAAAACACTCTTCACATCTTGCGGATGATTACTTTTTGTCCGATATCCCCAACGAGTCCAGAGTTCATAGGTAAAGGGAGGTTTCTTAAGTATTTGAAATTGACTTTCAGAATCTTTGAATAAATCTTTCATTTTTTGAAAAGTCACTTCTTGTGATGGAGAGGGCTTATGGAAAAAATTTCGTATTCCTTTAAGATGGCCCGTTGGTGATGCTTTGATGATCTTCATGGGCTAACGAATAAATTGGGCGTTGAAAAATTGATTCGTAGCGCGAAACAATCACCGAAAAATAGCGATGTGTTATAAGGAGATTTGGTGCTTAAAGAAGATAAGCACCAATTTGCATGGTGGTACATTTAGCAACTGAATTTAATGGTGGGCTCCATTAATTTTATGCTTCTATTCAAATTTATACAATCCATCCCAACTATCCTTCTTTTTTTGGAAAGATTAACTTTTAAAAAAATCAATGTGGTTTCTCTCGCTATACACTCACTTTCACATTCTGCATAGTGAGAATAATGAGAGAAGGATAAAAATTCTTTAACTAAACAGGGTCTTGGAGATCGAATTTCTAAGGGATGACATTACTTGTCAGGATTTCGCCTGTTGCTCCTGTGAATTATTAGTGGAGAACATTATTATTGAGGTATAAAATTTTTTAATCTATGCATCCAGATAACAATGTGAAGGTCGATAACATCAAATGGTCTCACGAAACTATCATTGACCTTATCCGTAAGATTCGTAACGATCTGATCAAAGACTTTCTCGATGAGCGAAACCTGATGGCCTACTTTGTAGAGGCGTTTAACCACAAAGACTTAAGCGCAACTAAAATTGAATTCATTAAAAAAGAATTGAAGGAACTGCTGATTGCCCCTGTGGATGTTGTTCATTATGCCGGACTGGTTGATCATATTAAGCAAACAGATACCGCATCGCTGGCCGATCACAATGAAAAATTATTTTATCAGGAAATGGAAAAAATATTCAGGAAGTACAATTATTAACATGATATAACTATATTCGTTTGCGTTTAGGGTAGATGGTATATATCATTAATATCATTAGTTAGAGAATATTTTACTGAATAGTAAACAAATACCAGTTCATAGTGTTTAAAGAATAATACCGTGTAACTGAACAACCTACATCCCCCATGATCAGACAAAAGGGATTTTTGTGCACCTTCCTCACTTCTGTTTTGATTGTCTCTCTAGTTGTGGCAATTCATTATCAGAAATACCTTTTTGTTGAAAAATCTTCAGTAAATACAGGAATAATTGAATTAGTACTTGTGCTCCTCTCCATTTCGTTAATGTTGCGCCTTCATTTGGTGCGTATTATTCTGGGTGTTTTGTCCATCGTTGGTATTCTCTATATGACGGTGATGGCAATGAATAGCCCAAACGATTTTTACCTGATGTTACGCACAACTATTTTCATGGCACTTCTCTTCATTTGTTATATGCTTGTTTTTGAAGGCGCTGTGAAAGAATATGCAAACCGAAGGATCAAACCCAGATCCAATATCCAGACGTAGTTCGTTTCTTACATTTCTTATTTCTAGCCTTTTCGTTTAGGATGATATTCATGAATATTGCGCTCATGGAAGAAACTTTGTTTAGTCGGCTGGGTGAAGAAAATCTAACTACCTTGGTAGACCGATTTTACGATAAGGTCTTTAGGAATGAACAGATAGCGCATCTATTCAAAACAGATAAGGAGATTATTAAAGGCAAGCAAAAATTATTTCTAACACAATTCTTTGGTGGCCCGCCGTTGTATTCAGAAGTACATGGCCATCCCCGATTACGGGCACGTCACCTTCCGCATCCCATTGGCCATGATGATGCAGTCGCATGGCTGTCGTGCATGTCGGAAGCCATTACCAGTCTGGATATAAACGAAACACTAAAGGATGAACTGTTCAAGCAGTTTATTCAAACTGCCATGTTCATGGTGAATCGCCAGGAATAAATAATTTTTATAAAATTATTCTGCGGTTTCAAAATCAACCACAAAGACATCTTCTAAAACACCTAACCTACCCAGCAGATCGCCAAACTTTTTGTGATCTGGATGTGGAAGATACGCATCCCGTGCAGCTACGTCTTTAAACGTGAGCAAGTATATGTGTGTAAAGCCTTTGTTGAGATTCTCCGGGCTGTTGTTCACACCATTTTCGATCGATATAATCCCTGGTATTTTACTTTTTAATGCCTTAAAGGCCGTAGTCACTTCACTAATCTGTGCCGCAGTGGCTGTGGCTGTATACTTGAAAACTACTACGTGCTTCACTTCATTCTTTTTTAGGGTTATAAATGCTGTGCCAACAAGTGCAATAATGCAGAGGGCAATTACGGTGTATACTGTTTTGGTCATGGTATTATGATTAAGGTGGATAAAGATAAATAAAAGTACGATAATTGCTACGCCCATAGCATTTGGGATTGGATGCATTCCAAAAGTTCAATACATTAGTTTTTCAATCAACATATAATTATTACACAACTTATGAACGCAAGAATTTTATCGACCCTTATGATCGCGTGTGCGATTCTGATGGTGTCTGCAAGTTTTACCACCCCCGGACAAAAGAAAGGTTGGGTCAATCTTTTTGACGGCAAAACCTTTAACGGTTGGAAGGCCGCAGAGAATCCTTCATCATTTACCATTTCTGATGGAATGATCGTAGTGAATGGAGAACGTGCACATCTTTTTTATGATGGTGATGTCAACGGACATTCTTTCAAAAATTTTGAATTCAAAGCAGATGTTATGACAATACCTGGTTCTAATTCTGGCATGTATATCCATACTGTTTATCAGGAAGATGGATGGCCTTCAAAAGGATACGAGATCCAAGTGAACAATTCCCACACCGATTGGCGCAGGACGGGAAGCATCTACGCTGTACAAGATGTAAAGGAAGCACCTGCAAAAGATAATGAATGGTTCAGTCAACACATTATTGTACAAGGCAAAAAAATAACCGTTAAGGTTAATGGAAAAGTAATCAATGAGCTAACCACGGGTGATGATAGTCGCTTATCCTCAGGCACCTTCGCACTTCAGGGGCATGATCCTAAAAGTAAAGTGTTTTATAAAAATATTATGGTGAAAGTGCTGCCTGATTAATATTTCGTTAAAGTCAACACCATGAAAAATCGTCCGTGTTTATTTGTTTCTTTCCTACTTATATTATTTGTTAGTGAACTTCATGCTCAACAAAAAATAAGTACCCCCGATTTGTCAAAAGTGAAGGACAAAAAAACATGGACGATTTATAACAGATCCATAACCTTTCGTGATGGTGTTGTTCATCTGGATGGCAAGGATGATGACGGATTGTTATACCTAAAGGATTTATCCTTCAGTAATGGCCGCATTGAATTAGATATAAAGGGTAAGAACGACCCCGGAAGAAGTTTTGTGGGACTGGCCTTCCATGGCCTTGATAACAATACTTACGATGCTGTGTATTTTCGTCCATTCAATTTTAAAAATCCTGAGCGCAATACACGCTCCGTTCAGTATGTATCGCATCCTACCTATACGTGGAATAAATTAAGAGAAGAGCATCCCGATGTTTATGAAAATAAACTAACAACAGTGCCCGATCCTGAAGAGTGGTTTCATGTAACTATTCTCATAAAATATCCAGAGGTAAAGGTCTATGTAAATAATGAAAGCAAAGCGTCACTTACTGTTACTCAGCTGAGTGATCGCAAAAAAGGATGGATTGGTTTTTGGGTTGGCAATGGCTCAGAGGGGTTTTTTAAGAATCTTAAAATCACTCCAGACTGATAGGTTATTGAAAGAGCGAAAGCTGTGATGAAAACTTTCGGAATGGCTTTTTATGGATTGGCCTTCTTATAAACTCGTGCGTGTTTTCTATAGCGTACAATTCCGTTTCAACGTATCGTGATGCAACAATAATCTGGGTGCCATTGGCAATTTCCCTAAACACCCGTTCGGCAATTTCGGGTTTGTTATTGTTTCTGGATAAGTGTGATAAGAACAGATGGCTCATACACGAAGGTGCATGGTCTTTAAAAAGTTTTGCGGCCTGTACATTTGATAAATGACCTTTGCCATTTCGGATTCTGTTTTTCAAATGGAAGGGGTAGCCGCCACTATCCAACATGTCGTCATCATAGTTTGATTCCAGAAAGGCGGCGTGACATTCTTTGAATTGTTGAATAACATTTTTGCACACAGAACCAATGTCGGTGAAGACACCAATTTTTATCAATCCATCGGATATTATAAAACTGTGTGGATCAATAGCATCATGAAATTTGGGGAAAGCCGTGACGACAAGGTTTCCAATAGCAACAGGCTCATGGGGTTTGAAAGTAATAATCAACTCTTGCCTGATGCGAGCGCTGCTGTTCGATAATGTGTACGGCGTAATGTAGACTGGAAGCTGATATTTTTTTGACAACATCGACACGCCGTTAATGTGATCGGAGTGTTCGTGTGTAACAAATATGGCCTTCACTTTTTTCATGGATAAGGCCAGTCGTCTCATTCTTTTTTCCGTTTCCCTACACGAAATACCCCCGTCAATAAGCACAGCCTCCTGGTCGTTGCCGATGTAGTAGCAATTTCCATTGCTGCCGGAATTAAGGGAGGCTGTGAATAAGGGCATGTGATGAATTATAATTTAAAAGCCTGACGCGCCAGAAGCAACCATTTGCCTTTTTGTTTCTGCCACACCAGCAAGACTCCAAGATTAACTTTTCCGGTAGGTGAATCGCCATGAAGTTCGTGACGCACCAAAGCTGTGTTACCAACAATCTTCACCGTTTGGTTGGTGAGCTCCATCGTAATAAAATCTGACTTGCCGCTCACCAGTGCTTCCATGAAGGCAGCTTTATCTTCCATTTTTCCGCTTGAATGTCCATAGGTAAGTTCAGGAGCGGTGATAGCATCGAGCCCTGCTTTGTTGGCATCGATCATGGCTGTGCGCAGTGCTTCAACTCCTTTGGTAACTTCCTGCTCATCTTTTGATTGAGCGATAGCAAGCGAAGAGATGAAAAATGTAAGCAGTAAAAACAAGAATGATTTTTTCATAAGATGTTTATTTTTAAATGTGTATAAGTATTTTTCTTTTAAATGCTGCTGATCAACTTTTGCATTTTCTCCCTGCCGGTTTTGGCTACAAGCAAAGGATCTTGTTTCCAATAGTCGCGGTTGAAAAGCTCTAGCGATAATATTTTTGTTCCACTCTGGTTGTTAAGGTCGGTGAGTATTTGTTTTAAGGGAGCAACACCATCACCAGGGTAGATGCGGTCTTTATCCTGAAGCTGCTCGCGTGGAATGGTACTGGGGTAATCGTTGACGTGAAATACTTCGATCAAACTTCCATCCACCATGGTGAGGCAATCAAAACCAGAGTCGCCTCTGTAGAGATGGTACACATCGGCCAAAATTTTAACATCACGATGATGGGCGGCAACAGCAGCCATAAGGGCTTGACCGAAATGAAAAAATTGTGATGCTCCCCAAAACTCAAGCAAGGGAGTAACACCTGTCTCTTTTCCCAATGCTATCAGCTGATGATATCGTTCACCTACTTTAAGCAAATCAATTTGCGTGGGCGCGCTTATGCCAGCTGAAGGTGCTGCAATGCGCGGACATCCAATCGCGGCAAGCATCTCCATTTCTTCCCGCATTTGTTGAAAACCTTTCTTGCGCGTTTCTTCATCATCCACCATCCATTTCGCAAAGCCAATGGCATCAATGGCTGGCACCTTCGCGTCATCCAACAATTTCTTTAGCGAAGCCAATGTGCCACCTTTGGCGAGATAATCATGGATATCACCTATCCAAATCTCTATACAATCATAACCCGCGCGGGCTGCAATGTCGATGTATTTTTCTATTCCCAGTTTCTGTCCACTAATGGTACTGGTGTTGAGTGAAAGCTTGAACTTTGAATCCGGTTTTGCTTTGGCAAACGTTAAGGGAGCCAGGAAGCCAGATGCAGCCGTCAATGAAGCTGCCTTTAGTGCGTCACGTCTTTTCATTTTACTACGTAGGATTAATAAAGGATGTGCTAATATAGAAACTAATCTATTTTAAAGGTGGATAAAAATGTAAGGAGTTCTCTAATGGTGTCGTTACTATTCTTTCGAAGAAAAAGATAATATTGAAAGGCAACGAAAAACGCCACATATTCCAGCACCAAATGGATATTGGGAACCATTGCCTTCATTATGGAAATGATTTATCTTTATAAAATGGCAACTAAAGAAAAACTGAGAAATAGAATTCTCAACAAAGTTAAACAACTATCAGATGATAAACTGGCGAACTTGGAGTCATTCCTCAATGATATGGAATCTCATTTTACAACTGAGAAATCAACGTTATCATTTAGTGGAATATTCAGTGATTTGGATGGGAGTGATCTAACCACTGAACTCCATAAAAACAGAGCGGATGAAAACGACAGAATTCCGCGATTTTGAATAGATCAATTATTGATACGGATATTCTTTCATACTTTTTGACAGGAAACAACAGGGTGAGCATTCATTTTGATCCTATATAAAAGAGTATGCTAAAATCACCATTTCGGAGATCACTTATTTCGAAATTCCTGCCGGTCTAACTTTTAAGCACGCAATTAAACAAATTGACGAATTTGAAAGCTTCATATCCACTTGCGAAGTCGTTAAGCTTTCTACTGCATCACTTAGAGCTTCTGCGAACATTTACACCGAACTAAGAAATAAAGGAATTACAATTGGCACTGACTACCTTTTAATTGCTGGAGTAGCAGTTTCAAATAACCTAATTCTAATGAGCAACAATCAAAAACATTATCAACCGATTTCCGGCTTGAAAACCTTCAACAGGATTGAATAAAATGGTAATGTTTTAGCCATCAAAATCCTACTTCCTCCTGATTAAGCTAAAATCTGTACTTATTAATAACCTCGATTCATTTAGGTGCGTTGTGTGACAGCAGCTAAAAAATGATTCAAATCCAACTACCTTTGCAGCTGTTAAAAATCAGCTAAAGATTGTATGATAAAATTTATAGAAGTTCAGGTATCTGAAGAGGAGGAATCCAAAATGGAATTGATCAATGTAGCCAACATTGGCCGGGTGTTTCCTAACCCACAGAACAGCACCAAATGTATAATTGAGCTAAGCTATCACAGTATGAACGATGAGCCTGTTTACCTGGAAGCAGAAATGAGTTACGAATCAGTGCGAAAGCAACTTTTAGATTTGGATTAACCCAACCTCACAATTTGCAATAGGTAGTTGTGAAATTTGTTTATCGCTTAAAGATGCGCTTCAAGAAAAATACTATCGGTCATTAGCCTCTTCGCGATTAAACTTGTATCCAATAGTATTTAGTTTCAAGGCGGTAAAAGTAGCTTGCTTTTTAACCTGTTCCATCTTGTTATTTTCTTCCAATGTAAAGGCAATAACCTCTACCTGCTTGCCAATATAATCTTCACGCACACGAATTAAAATATTCCGTTCTTC
>JBBRKB010000148.1:0-8732 GCA_038218385.1 Cytophagales bacterium
CAACACTGGTAAAGGAGGCACAGATCAACGACAAGCGTGAAACCATTACCCTTTCCATCAGTGATACCGTAGGTTGGAAAAAGGAATTTGACCTCTATCGGCAATTGGAAATTAATAAGGCTATAAATGTGGATAGTTATAGAGTTGAGGACCATAAAGACCCATCAAGCAACCTGATGATTCGCGAGTACACGGCTACCAAAGACTTGCCAGTAGTGTACTTGAAAGTGTACTACAACAAGCACATTCAAGATGTAAAGAAAATAGAAGGACTGTTTCATGAAGCGAACGCACTGTATACAAGCGAGCGATACTTAACGATGGAATTTGACCGTATAAAAAATGAACCCATGATTTTGTCATACACATCAGTTGGCGGGCAAAAAATGTTTATGGGTGATTCAGTAAACTACAGCGTAACAACGAGCATGACGTATCCTTAAGCAAACAAGCGGATACTTAACTATTATGGCAAAGCGGAATAAGGAGGCATTGAAGGATGAGGAGAAGCGGAAGTTGAATTGGGTGAACCTTTCAAAGCTGCTCGGGATTTTTAAACATATTCTTCCCTATAAAGGAAAATTTGTCTTAGGCCTTATTGCTTTAGTGTTATCCAGCGCAACGCTGCTTTCTTTCCCTTACTTCTCGGGGCAGCTGCTTGATGTGGCATCAGGAAAGACAGGTGGATACTTTAGCTCGATCAATCAAATTGCCATTGTGCTGGCGGTGATCCTTTTTATTCAAAGTATTTTTTCATTCATTCGGGTGTACACCTTTGCCTTAGTGAGTGAAAACACGATTGCCGATTTAAGAAAATCGGTTTATCAAAAAATGATCGCACAGCCGATGGGTTTTTTTGACACCCACAGGACAGGAGAGTTGCTAAGTAGAATAACGGCAGATGTAGGCACACTACAAGATACCTTTAGCATTACGTTGGCGGAGCTGATAAGGCAAGTGTTGACATTAACGATTGGGATCGGTGTGATTTTTTATTTTACCCCAAAGCTTACTTCGTTTATGCTGCTCACCTTTCCGGTGCTTGTGCTGTTGGCGCTGGTGTTTGGAAAATACATCCGTAAACTATCTGGCAAAACGCAAGACCATCTGGCGGAGGCCAATGTAATGGTGGAAGAATCGTTGCAGTCCATTTCAGTGGTGAAGGCTTTTACGAACGAGAATTTTGAGATTGCCCGTTACGCGAAAGCGTTGTCAAATGTGGTTACGATATCCATCAGAGGCGCGCGTTACCGTGCCCTTTTTATTGCCTTCATTATCTTCGCTGTTATCGGTGGAATGGTGGCGGTTGGATGGTACGGCGCACTGTTGATCCAGCAGGGAAAGATGACCCATGGCGAGTTGTTTTCTTTTATTTTATACACAGCATTTATTGGCGGGTCGATCGCAGGTATTGGTGACATTTTCACTCAACTCCAACGATCTATTGGAGCCTCAGAAAGAATTCTTGAAATCCTTCACTATGAAGATGAGGCACCAGCGAATGAAGGTATCAAAGCTCCTATAAAAGGCAACATTGATTTTCAGAATGTTTCCTTTGTTTACCCAACCCGACCTGATGTGCAGGTGCTTCAAAACATCAACTTCCATGTGAAGGCAGGTGAGAAGGTGGCGCTTGTGGGCAAGAGCGGTTCGGGTAAATCAACCATCATCAATTTGCTCCTGCGTTTCTATCCCCTTAGCTCCGGCGAGTTGAAAGTTGATGGAGAAAATAATGAAGATTATAACCTGCCGCATTACCGTAAACACATAGGTATTGTGCCTCAAGAGGTAATTCTTTTTGGTGGAACCATTAAGGAGAATATTGGCTATGGCAGACCCCATGCAACCGATGAGGAGATACATGAGGCAGCCAGGCAAGCCAACGCTATGGAGTTTATAGAGCGCTTCCCCGAAGGTTTTGAAACAAAGGTTGGCGATCGTGGGGTGAAGCTTTCAGGTGGGCAGCGTCAACGCGTTGCCATTGCCAGGGCCATATTAAAAAACCCTGCTATCCTCATATTGGACGAAGCAACAAGTTCCCTGGATGCACATTCCGAATTGTTGGTGCAGGAAGCGCTTGAATTGCTAATGAAAGGGAGAACAACCATCATCATTGCCCATCGCTTGAGTACGATAAAAATGGTTGATTCAATATTTGTGATTCAGGATGGGCGGATTATTGAAAAGGGATCCCACCATGATTTGGTGTTGCGGCCTCAAGGCATTTATAACAACTTGTTAAAACTCCAATTGCAATAAATTTAACGGGACCAATAAACATTAAGAAATTAGTGGAAAATGAACAGGCAGCATTTTCGTGATAAATTTATATTTGTAAATTTGGAGAATGCCTATATATCAATTATCATTTTTATAACTACTTAGATGGCTTTTTACCAGATCTAATCATCACTTCATTTGCTAGCGCTCCTCAACATATACCTGTTTTCTATGTTTGGTAGCCAAAAAGAAACCCTTCTTTTTGGTGTATTTGGCGTAACCATTGTCATTTTCCTGATTCTTGACCTCGGGGTTTTTAACCGATCGGCTCATAGAATAACCACCAAATCCGCTTTATACCAATCCATTTTTTGGGTATTCATCTCTACCGTCTTTGGCGTCCTTATCTATTATTATGATGATGGTGGCGCCACGGCAGCCGTAGAATATTTTTCGGCCTACCTTACGGAGAAGGCACTTTCCATTGACAACATTTTTGTGATCATGCTCATCTTAAAATATTTTAAGGTGAAAGATGAGTACTATCATAAAGTGCTATTCTGGGGAATTTTGGGAGCGATAGTATTTAGGGCCATTTTCATTTTTGTTGGCGCCTTGCTCATTCACGAGTTTCATTTTATACTCTACATCTTTGGCGTTTTACT
This sequence comes from Cytophagales bacterium, assembly GCA_038218385.1. Taxonomy (GTDB): domain Bacteria; phylum Bacteroidota; class Bacteroidia; order Cytophagales; family Cyclobacteriaceae; genus JBBRKB01. The sequence goes on from JBBRKB010000148.1 coordinate 2,886, forward strand.
TATTTATTCAGGCGTACGTATTTACTTTGAGGATGGCGCTGAAGAAATAGAGCCTGATAAAAATCCCATCTTAAAATTCTGCAAACGTTACCTACCCTTAACAACTGATGACCATGGAGGACAATTTATGGTAAAAGAAGGGGGAAAACTTCGCTTCACTCCGCTCTTTTTAGTCATTGTTTTAATTGAAACAACCGATTTGCTTTTTGCTTTTGACTCCATCCCGGCGGCTTTTGCCATTACCGAAAATGAATTTTTGGTTTATACCTCAAATATTTTTGCCGTGATGGGTCTGCGTGCCATGTTCTTTTTATTGGCCGGTATTATTGACAAATTTTATCTTCTTCAAAAAGGATTGTCCATCATATTGTTTTTCATAGGCGCCAAAATGATGGTGGAGATTTGGGACGTGCACATCAATATTTACATATCATTTGCCGTAATCATTGCAACGCTCATCCTTTCGATAGTCTTCTCGGTACTCGTTCCGAAAAAAGAAAAGAAGCAGGGTTAATCTTTAAATAAGTCATCTGGCAAAACCCTAAGCAGGGTTGACAAGGTCAGAAATTTTTGTGGAAGGGAAATAATAACAAAGGTTGGAATGCTTTTCAACACCACTATCAACTGACTTTGTAAATGCACCTTTTCATCTGCTGACAATTCACTCGCTTTCGCTTTTTGAAGCAAAGCCATTATATCTTGCCGCGATTGTAATTCTTTAAGAAGCCGCCCTTTGTTTTTATGGGCAATGTTGGCAATGCGTTGAATAAACTTTTCACTAACCTGTTGAAAGTCCTGCCGGTTTTGAAGCCGATCGAGTTGCTCCCAATGATCAAGGACAAAACCCTCTACAGCAATCATGCTGTTTTCGAGGTCATCTTCTGAAAAGTTTAGGTGAACAGAGAAATCGTTTAGAAAGTCAAGTTCAGGCTGCTCTACTTTTTTATCTGCCCACAAGGTGAGGATAGCAATCTCAAGAAAGAATTTTTTGAGTATCCAACTGTTGTTGGAAGACAGATTGATTTCATTAAGGTTTATACCGTTTTCAAAAATGACAAACGCTTCTTTTCTTTTTTCGCTTGACAGGTTGGTGCTGTTGATAAAATATTCGAGGAGTTTTTTTTCTTCAGCAACAACCTCCATACTGGCATGTGAGGCAGCAGCAATAACTTTTACTACTGAGAACCTTAATTCATCACGCTCATAACGAAAGAAATCAGCAACGATTTTATCTGCATTGGTGTGTATCCACTGGCTGAAGATGAAGATGTCAAGAAACAATAAGCTGTTGTGGAAGAAGTAGGCCCAAAAATTATTTTCAAGGCCACTGGTCAATTCTATTCTTTTCTCTAGAATTCTTTCGGCCATTTCCAGAGGGGATCTCTTTTTTCCAAAGAGGGTTTTGGCCGGTGTAGCCATTTCCGGGAAAATGTTGTTGTAGAAGTTACCAATGTTTTCAACCGCTTTGCTTATGAGTGCTGATATTTCTTCAGGATTGGAAACCGGTTTTTCATTCAAAAGAATAGAGCTGCTTACCAGACTTTCGGCCAGCAATATTTTCATTTTGTCCCTCGCATCCCATTCCTCAACATCGGGTAAGTTGATGTGGCCTACAGAATGTCCATACATTAAACCCGTGGGTTGAAGGACACGGTATAGCGAATGTTCTGGATGTGAACTTTTGCGTGAAGATGTTGCAATGTCACGTAGCAAGTCTTTTCGGAACTCAAGATAATTACCCAGCCAGCCCTTTTCGTTAGGTTTCATTTGTCACCTTATAATTTATGACATAGTCATGGGCACGTGGGGTTGAGTGGTTATCCCTTCAGCGCTTTTGGAAGATATCAGTGACAAGGTAATGGGTGAAATCAACATTGTAAATTGATCAAGAGCAAAAACCGATGAACCAACTTATTTCTACGTTGATGAAAAACAGCTAGTGCTCCAGGGCACTTTTCCATCCTTTTGATTCCAGTTTTCGCGCAGTACTTTCTACTGCAGTCTTGAGGGATTTTTTGAATTGATCAATTCGTTTTACGAGCGCCTTATCTTGTGTAGAGACAATTTGCGCAGCGAGGATTCCTGCATTTTTAGACCCATTAAGAGCGACAGTGGCAACAGGGACACCTGACGGCATTTGTAGAATGGAGAGAACGGAATCCCATCCATCAATAGAATTGGAAGACTTAACAGGAACACCAATAACCGGCAGTGAAGTGATTGAAGCAACCATGCCTGGTAAATGTGCTGCTCCGCCCGCACCTGCAATAATTACTTTTAAACCTCTTGACCGCGCTTGTGTAGCGTATTCTACCATGCGTAGGGGCGTGCGGTGCGCAGAGACCACAGTGAGTTCGTAAGGAACTTTTAATTCTTCCAAAATATCCGCAGCCTCGCGCATGACCTTCAGGTCAGATTGGCTGCCCATGATGATACCGACAACAGGTTTGCTCATATATCAGGCTATTACTTTTAATGTTTCTTTCACGTAGGTCGCTTTTTGTTTTACCACATCAATGTTACGATCAACAATGGTAACATGGCCCATTTTTCGAAAAGGTTTTGTGATTTGCTTTCCATATAAATGCACATGTACACCAGAGAGTTTCATCACCTTATCAAATCCCTCATACTTAGCTTGCCCTGTATGACCCGGTTCGCCAAGCAGGTTGATCATAGCACTAGGCATGATGATGGAAGTATCACCGAGTGGTAAATTTAATATGGACCGAAGATGTTGTTCGTACTGCGATGTAACATTTGCTTCAATGGTTTGGTGACCGCTGTTATGGGGACGGGGCGCGATTTCATTCACTAATATGTCGCCTTCTTTTGTCACAAACATTTCGATAGCTAGTAACCCAACCATCCCTAATTTTTGAATTACATCACGTGCAATAGCATCCGCTTGATGAGCGATTTTTTCCGAAATCTGCGCGGGCGAAAAAAGATACTCGACAAGATTTTGAATGGGATGAAACACCATCTCTACAGCAGGATACGTGCTGATCTCTCCACTTTCATTTCTCGCCACGATCACCGCTATCTCCTTTTCAAAATCAATTAATTTTTCAAGTAGGCCAGGTGCATCGAATGCTTTATCAAGATCATCCTTGCTACGAAGTATCTGAACACCTCTGCCATCATATCCTTCACGGCCCAATTTGTTCACCGCTGGCAGAAATGCTTTATGGGCAATAACATCTGCTTTATTTTCAGTAAGTATGTATGAAGCAGTAGGTATATTATTTTCTGTATAGAATTTTTTCTGTGTGCGCTTGTCTTGTATTAATTCAATAATCGCTGGCTGAGGAAATATTTTTTTACCTGTGTTGGCAAGGTCTTGAAGCGCCTTGGTATTTACATTTTCAATTTCAATGGTAATAACGTCACAGTCTTTTCCAAAAGCCATCACGGTGTCATAGTCCGTCAATTTTCCATGATGGAAGGGAGCTAATGTTGCACATGGTGCTTGTGCATCAGGATCTAAAACCGTAAATGGAATATTGAAATCAATGCCGGATTGAATGAGCATTCTGCCTAGTTGACCTCCACCCAGAACGCCTAGTTTAAAATTTTGATCAAAAGTACTTTTCAATGTTAAAATTTACCGCAAGCTAACCACCTACTGGCGAATAGGCTAGACATTTTTTAGTTCGGAATTCTCAGGAAGGTCTAAAGGACAATGAAAAACCAAATGAATTGCTTTTTAGAAAAAACAGTTTTTCGCTATTCAAATAATAGGTTGAGTTTATCCTATTGACAGGAGCTAAATAGTCAAGGCTCAAACTGAACTGCTTGGAAAGCTTGAACCTCAAATTTGAAGATATTCCCCAGATAAAATTCGGATTCTGGACAGGATCCGTGTACCAGCGGGCATAAACTCCTGCATTGAAAAATATTCTGTCTTGTTTCAACATATAAGATGCTTCGAGCGGTAATTCAATAAAAAATTGGGTATTTGAGTAAGCTTCGTTCATATCTCTTAGGAACGTCCATTCATCAATAGGAATGGAGCCAAATGCGTAATTGGAAATGGAAATTGATGGAAGGAGTAATCCGGGAGTTACACCTCCGTAAAAACCGATTCGATTCCACATTTTTGAAACGCCTATTCCAACCTTCATTTCTGGACATACTATTCTATTTGAAGCAGAAGTATTGGCTCGATAAGTGGATAAACCTAACCCAGCGGTTGAGGAAGGTATTAACTTTTGCGCAAATACAGTCGACATGCTAAAAAGCTGGATCAACCCGACTGAAACATATATTCTTACCATATACATGTTCGATCTATTGACAGTTTATTGATGCCCAATGATTATCTGTTCCTCGAGATGACGCCTCTATCCTAATTTGAGTGAACTCATACGGTCCATCCTTGTAGGGATTTTCACCTACTATGGAAGTTCCTGTGTTGGCATTGAAAACTGTTAAGCGGATAGCATCTGATGTAGTTGTGTAGTCCGCATGGCTAAAAGTAAAAGGCACTCTAACCGAAGTGGTAAATACGGGGTCTGTTGAAATGTTTTGATATGACATGCATGCGAATGAAACGTTCCTTGAACTTAAAATTGTAGTGTATCTCTTCCAATTGCAAAATGAGTTTCTTTTTAATCCTAAAATCTCTATAGACACCCAGGGATAAATTACTTGAAATCCATCAATAAAACCGACAAAAGCAAGATATGCCTTTGCTTCTATAACAACCCTTCTGTCCCCACTGCAACCACTGTAATTTTGAAAGTAATCAACACTGTAGGAATTTCCACATGAAGATTGCGTCCTTCCGTTTGTGACTGCATTCGCGCTTTGAGAATATTGGATAATGTTAAATTTTTCAGAATTTAAGTTAGTTATTGAATTGATCTTCAGTAACTCATTATAAAACTCTTTTTTAGTTGACACAATAGACCTGCTGTCAACTACCTTATTAATGAATTCACCAGTTTGATATATTCTATCACGGTTGCAAATATCTCTATAAAGTTTAGGCTCAATGATTGGAGTATAGGTGCTATCTCTTAAAACTATAACATCGCTGTATTTTTGTAGAATTTTTGCTTCTTCATTATTATCCGTTGCCAATGATAGTTCTGAAAGGGCTTGTAGGTAAACCTCATCAAATGAGATGAAACTAGTAGATGATAATCTGGCATGGTTTTCAGCTCGCTTACTGTTGTCGATATTGTAGTCTAAAAATTCCTGTGCTGAATTAAAGTTTAGTAAATTATATGTCTCCTCTTGGACATTTGTTTGACCATTTGTGCTGGCTATATTTTCTTCGGTGCAAGAGATTGTAATGATGGCCAAAAGCCAAATCAAGATCTTGATTGTTTTCATTTTGAAGAGGGTTTTATGTGATTAATGCTCTAAGTTATAATTTAATTTGAAAAAGTAAATCACCTTGAGGTTATTTTAAAGTATTTTAACTCTTGAACTAAGGGCAACGCCTCTCATGAGAACCCTTCAAAATTCTTTGCTGCATTGACCACATCATCGAATTCGATACCAGCCATTTCAATGGAGTAAAGAAGCAACCGGATTTCTTTTACGTGCACCCTTCCGTCTACTTCAGACAATTTGTAAAGTGTGACAAACGTTTTAAGCTTCTCTTCATGGGTGCATTCGTTAATCATATCAATGCCCTTTTTATAGATGTCACGTTCTTTAAGAGAAGCAATATCATGATCAAATTCTTTTAGGATATCGCCATCAATTTGCTCCTTGAGTTTGATCTTATTAAGGGCCTGTATTTCCGTTTCATGAACATCGCCATCAACACCCACCAGCAAATGGATAAGGTATAGAAGGCCGAGTTGGTAGCTTCGCTTCATGCCTGGGTTA
>JBBRKB010000149.1:0-8731 GCA_038218385.1 Cytophagales bacterium
GAAAATACAATTAAATCGATGTAAAGGTACGAGATGAATAAATCAGTTGTCTGTCTTGATGTAAACTTTAGAAAGTAAAAAATATCAATCAGGTAGATTTAACGTACAGTCGTTCGTTGATACATTATAATGTAGTCAAATACGATCCGATTTTTTAAAATTTTAATTGCTAAAAGCGTGGTGTGTATAATTTCCTTGAGCGTTGGCCTTGAATTTCGTTCTTACACTTAAGAAGAAAACAAATCGGAACTAAGGTATCGGTCACCTCTATCACACACAATGAATACGATGACACCTGATTCAATTTCAGAGGCTACCTTCATAGCCGCACTCAGTGCACCACCGCTACTCATGCCGGCAAGCACCCCTTCTTCAAGCGCCAGCCGTTTGGTGTAGGTACGTGCATCGGCTTCGCTCACATCCATTATTCGATCAACACGTTCGCGTTCAAATATTTTTGGAAGAAACTCAGTCGACCATCTGCGGATGCCAGGGATACTGGAACCATCCGTTGGCTGTGTTCCGATTATTTGAATGTCGTTATTTTTTTCTTTTAAGAAGCGCGAGACACCCATAATGGTACCGGTAGTACCCATAGCAGAAACAAAGTGTGTAACGTTTTGATTGGTGTCGCGCCATATCTCAGGGCCTGTTGTTTTGTAATGCATACCGGAGTTATCGGCATTGCCAAACTGATTCAAAATATGATAGCCCTCTTCTGCCGCCATCTGCTCCGCCAGCTCTCGTGAATATTCAATCGTTCGCTCGGAAGGTGTTAAAATTACTTTTGCGCCATATGCTTCCATCGCGAGTACACGCTCACGTGTTGAATTGTCTGGCATAATCAAGGTCATGTTCAAGCCGAGGATTTTAGCAATCATAGCCAACGCAATGCCGGTATTGCCACTTGTTGCTTCTACAAGTTTGTCACCTGGTTTAATTTCTTTTCGATCCAATGCACCGGTAATCATGCCATACGCGGCGCGGTCTTTTACACTTCCTCCTGGATTGTTGCCTTCCAGTTTACCATATAGGGTGACATTTTTATTGATAGGGATATGCTGCAATTCTACCAATGGTGTATTGCCAATTAACTCGTGTAATTTCATAATGTAAACCTCAGTGTAGCGGGTGATGGAATGGGTTAAACTTTAAAAACAACAATGTCGGCTTCGTGTGTATCGCCATTGTACATCTTAGCCTGATAATAGATTTTGGAGTTGGATGGGATGCTTCTGGTGAGCCACACATTACCGCCTACAATGCTATCATGTCCTACCACAGTCTCACCACCTAGTATAGTTGCACCTGCATAGATCACTACGTTATCTTCAATAGTAGGATGACGTTTTTTTTCTGCGTCTTCTTTGTTCACACTTAATGCACCTAACGTCACGCCTTGATAAATTTTTACATTATTACCAATTACGGTAGTCTCGCCAATCACTACCCCTGTGCCATGGTCAATGCAAAAATGTTTGCCGATTTTACATGCCGGGTGAATATCAATACCGGTTTTACTATGTGCATGTTCGGTGATAATGCGCGGAATATCCTGAACACCCATCTGATGAAGTTCGTGTGCTATGCGATAGGCTGCTACCGCATAAAAGCCAGGATAGGTACGGACGATTTCTCCCCTGCTCTTGGCGGCAGGGTCACCTTCATACATGGCATCAATATCTTCAATAAGTTTTGCATGTACATCCGGAAGTATTTTGAAGAACTGGTTGGCAATCTGATCGGGTTGGATTTCTTTGTTCGGATTTTTTTGGAGCAACTGATCTAGCTGGAGCTTCAGTTTTTCAAAATGCAATTCAAATTCCCGTGGCGAGTTGAATGACAACGCGGAAAAATCAGGGAAGAGTGTTCCTAATAATTCAACATAAAATTTTGAAACGGAAGCTGGTGAGGGACAACTCGGGCAGTTTTTATGTGCCTCATACAATTTAGTGACGAACGCTTTTTCCATGATCCATAAATACTAATTTCTAAAATAAGGTTCAACTGACCTTGTTTATATTATTTGTGATGGAAGGTGTATTACTCCTCCAACCGTTGATTAATTTCACGCACCACGCCATCGAGTTCGCGCGCACTCTCGTGCATACGATCCGAAAGATCCCGAATTTCCTCATCGTGAATGGTAAGTTCAATAATACTTAAAATACCTAAAATGCGGGCAAGAGGCCCTCTCACTTTGTGGGCATTAGAATGCGCATATTCTACCAATATTTTATTCTTTTCTTTAATCTCCAAAGTGCGCTCATCCACTATATCTTCCAGGTTCTCGTTTATCCGTTGGATTTCATCATGGGCAACTTGCAGCTTATGCGCCTGACTACTGATGGTATTGTTCAACTTCGTCAACTCATTGTTGGCCTTTTTCTTCATGGCGTAAAAGCGCCATATAATAATCAACAACACTACTAAGATACAAGCCCCTATACTTATCGAACTTATAATGGCATTCCTCCGCTTCAGTTCTGCCCTGCTAAAACGCAATTCATTTTTATTCAATTCAAGTTCGTAATACGCCTGCACGGAAGATAGCTGGTCGCGTACCCTGGCCTTAAAATCATCCTGAAGAAGGATTGTGTATTCCTTGCTGTACATAAGCGCTGAATCTGGCTCATTGATCTTTTCGTAGTACGTCTGAAGGGATGAAAATAATTTTCGCTGCGATTGTTTGTTGTCATATGTACTAAGAACCTCAATTGTTTTATTAAAATAATATCGGCTGGAATCAAATTTTCCCAAGCTCAAATAAAGGTCCGCCATCTCCCGAAAAAGATCACACCCAACGGAATTAAAATTATATTTCTTCACCAATGATTTTGCTTTCCAGAAATCAGTAAGGGCATCATCGATTTTATTCAATTGCACATAACTCTGACCCCGATATTGATAGGCAAGCCCAGAGCGTTCTTCCAATCCATGTTTGCCAAAATAATTCAATGAAAGATCGCAGTAATAAATCGCCCGGTTAGGCTCACCCAGGTTTTCAAAACAACTACACAAACTCAACTGCTCGGTGGCCATGGCAGTAGAGTCGCCCATCCGTTCTGCAATCTGATACGCTTCTGAAATGTTGGTCACGGCAAGGCTATAGTTCTCTTGGCTGAAATATACCCTTCCAATGTTATGTCGAATCCTCGACATTAACGCCTGGTCTCCAATCTTCTCCGAAATCCTCAACGCTTCTATAAACTGACCTAACCCAATATCATAACTACCTTTCAAATAGTAGCCCATGCCCAGGTTTTTATGCGCTTCGGCAATTCCTTTTTGGTAATCAATTTCACGTGCTAATGTCAGGGCATTATGTCCCCACACCAGAAGACTGTCGATAGAATGTGACAAACTCAGCAAGGCAAGGTTATTAAGGACATTGACACGCGCTGAATCGGCCAATTGGTTATTCAATACCTGACGAAGGGAGTCTTCCTGAACTTGCTGGGCGCTAACACCCAAAGAACATAAGACCAGAAAAAATAAGGCAAGTCTCATATATGCAAGAATGGAAAAAATTCATCGTTAAAACAATGCTTTAGCAATTCGATAAAGGGGGTCTGATTTTCCCATGGAATAGTAATGCAAGGTAGGAACGCCGTAATCCATCAGTTCTTTTGATTGCTGAATACACCATTCTATCCCAACTTCTTTGACGGCAGCATTGTCATTACACTTATCCATTTCATCGGAAAGGTCTTCAGGCAAGTCAATATGAAACATTTTGGGCAGCACGGTAGTCTGACCTTTTGTTGTAATGGGTTTGATACCCGGAATGATGGGAACATGAATGCCTGCATCGCGGCACTTGTCTACAAAATCGAAATACTTTTTATTATCGAAAAACATTTGGGTGACAATGTATTCAGCACCCAGGTCAACTTTTAACTTCAGATATTTGATATCGGTTTTCAAATTAGGGGCATAGAAATGTTTCTCTGGATAGCCCGCCACCCCGATACAAAAATTCGATGGGGTTGCGTTTTGCAAATCGTCATCGATGTACAAACCCTTGTTCATCTGCACTACTTGTTGCAGCAAGTCAGAGGCATAGTGATGTCCTTCTGCCTCAGCTAAAAATTTTGATTCGTTTTTTATAGCATCTCCCTGAAGAACCAACACGTTGTTGATGCCCAGGAAGTGAAGATCAATTAACGCGTTCTCTGTTTCCTCTTTGTTAAAACCTCCGCAAATAATATGAGGCACTGTATCAATCTTGTATTTATTTTGAATGGCCGCACACATCCCCACCGTGCCCGGACGTTTTCGCGTAGACCGTTTCTCCAGCAGGCCACCTTCTTTCTTTTTGTAAACATACTCTTCACGATGATAGGTCACATCAATGAATGGTGGTTTGAATTCCATCAAGGGATCAATATTATCAAAAAGTGTTTTTATGTTATCTCCTTTCAAGGGAGGTAAAATCTCCAGGGTAAAAAGTGTTTTACCGTTTGCTGATTTTAAATGGTCTACAACTTTCATTTTATATAAAAGGGTAATCTGATTTTTCTAATGTTGTCCGACTGAAACTTAAACACTGCCTCAACTCCTTGCTTTTATTGATGATTTTTATATTAACCTCTCTCCGAAGGAGAGAGCCAGCGGAATCAATAAAAGCAAGGGTTTGTGGAACATGCATTGTACTTAGTCAGACATTAAAATAAACTTTTATTTTCTATCGTAAGCCAGGTTAGGTGCAAGCCATCGCTCTATTTCTGCTACATCCATTCCTTTTCTCACAGCATACTCCTCTACCTGATCTTTTTCTATATTGCCCAATCCAAAATATTTTGATTCAGGATTGGAAAAGTAATAGCCACTTACAGATGATGCCGGATACATGGCAAAAGATTCCGTGAGCTTGATTCCGGTTAACTTTTCGGCATCGAGTACATCAAATAATAGGCGCTTCTCTGTATGATCCGGACAAGCAGGATAGCCCGGTGCCGGGCGAATGCCAGCATACTTTTCGCTAATCAATTCTTCACTAGAAAGTTTTTCATCATCGGCGTATCCCCACAATTCTTTTCTTACAACCTCATGCAGCCTTTCGGCAAATGCTTCAGCTAATCTATCGGCAATAGCCTTCACCATGATATCAGAATAATCATCGTGGTCGGCCTTATATTTTTCCAGTAATTTCTCTATTCCCACACCAGCCGTTACGGCAAATAATCCCATGTAATCTTTCTTTCCCGATGAAGATGGGGCAATAAAATCAGCGAGGCTAAAGTTGGGTAAGTTTTGAGCCTTCTTATTTTGTTGACGTAAAAAGTGAAACGTTGCAAAATGATCTTTATCTTCTTCGGATTGGTAAATATGTACATCATCCGACGCTGTGCGTGAGGCCGGATAAAATCCAACAACACCATGTGCTTGCAAACTGTTGTCACGAATTACTTCATCCAACATCTTTTGCGCATCATCAAATAATTTTTGTGCTTCCACTCCCACTACAGCATCTTTCAAAATGGCTGGATACCTACCTGCCAACATCCAGGTTTGAAAAAATGGTGTCCAGTCAATGTACTTGCGCAATTCTTCCAAGGGGTAATTGGCAAACACCTTATTACCTAGAAAAGTAGGCGTAGTAACGTTGGCATTGGCCCAGTCAATCTTGGTTTGATTTTCACGCGCCTGTTTCAAGGGGATATAGTTTTTCTCCTGGCGTCTATTCTCATAATCGCTGCGCATTTTTACATACTCAGCTTTGAAGCGGTCTTTAATTTTGTGATGCGTTTCCTTATTCACAAATTCACTTACCACCGGCACGCTTCGTGAAGCATCTAATACGTGTACCACCGGGCCATCATAAACAGGATCAATTTTTACCGCTGTATGTATGCGCGAAGTAGTAGCGCCACCAATCAGCAAAGGCAATGTCATTTTTAAACGTTGCATCTCTCGCGCCACGTGTACCATCTCATCCAACGAAGGTGTGATCAGACCACTTAGCCCAATCGCGTCTACGTTTTCCCTTACCGCGGCTTCCAGTATTTTTTCAGAAGGCACCATTACACCCAGATCAACTACATCATAATTGTTGCACGCCAGCACTACGCCCACAATATTTTTTCCAATATCATGCACATCGCCTTTCACAGTGGCCATCAATACCTTGGCTGCTGCTTGCCGCGCTACGCCACTTTTTGCTTTCTCTGCTTCCAGGTAGGGCTCAAGATAAGCCACGGCTTTCTTCATCACGCGGGCACTCTTTACAACCTGCGGAAGAAACATTTTGCCTGCCCCAAACAAGTCACCGACTACATTCATTCCAGCCATCAATGGCCCTTCAATAACATCTAAAGGCTTGTCGTATTTTTGACGTGCCTCTTCTGCATCCTGATCCACAAAATCGATGATGCCTTTTACCAGTGCATGTGTAATTCTTTCCTCCACTGTTCCCGATCGCCACGCATCATCTACTTCTTTTTTCTTCACTGAACCTTTTACGGTTTCAGCAAAATCAAGAAGCCGCTCTGTTGCATCATCACGTCTGTTTAACAAAACATCTTCTACGCGAACTAATAATTCCTTATCTATTTCATCATACACTTCCAGCATGGTGGGGTTTACAATTCCCATATCCATACCATGTTGAATGGCGTGATATAAAAATGCGGCATGCATCGCTTCCCGCACTTTTTGATTGCCACGAAAACTAAAGGACACGTTGCTTACGCCACCACTCACATGTGCATGGGGAAGGTTTGTGCGAATCCATTTCGTTGCCTTGAAAAAATCGAGCGCATAATTCCTGTGCTCTTCAATACCCGTAGCCACAGGGAAAATATTCGGATCGAAAATAATATCCTGCGGTGCAAACTTCAACTGGTCTACCAGAATATCGTAAGCTCTTTTGCAAATGGATATCCGACGCTCATAGGTATCAGCCTGGCCATCTTCATCAAACGCCATCACCACCACAGCAGCGCCATACTTCTTGACGAGCTTGGCCTGTTTTATAAAATCTTCTTCACCCGATTTCAAGCTGATGGAGTTTACGATGCCTTTACCTTGAAGACACTTCAGGCCGGCTTCGATAACATGCCATTTAGAAGAGTCTATCATAAAAGGCACCCTGGCTATTTCAGGTTCTGAAGCCATCAGGTTTATGAACCGCACCATCGCTGCTTCCGAGTCTAACATCCCCTCGTCCATGTTCACATCGATTACCTGTGCACCTCCCCTCACTTGGTCGAGTGCAACTTCCAGCGCTTGATCAAACTTATCTTCTTTGATGAGCTTTAAAAACTTCGCAGACCCCGTCACATTGGTTCGCTCACCAATGTTGACAAAGTTCGATTCGGCAGAAATAATGACGGCTTCAAGGCCGCTTAATTGCATTAAATTAGACATGTTCTACAATAACCCTTGGTTTGTATTTTTTGGCAATGGTGGCAATGGTGCTGATGTGTTCTGGCGTAGTGCCACAGCAACCGCCGATAATATTTACCAATCCTTCTTTTAAAAATTCTTCTATTTGTTCGCCCATCTGCTCCGCCGTTTGATCGTATTGACCAAACTCATTGGGCAGACCCGCGTTGGGATAGGCGCTAACGTAGAATGGCGCTTTCTCATTGAGCACTTGCAAATACGGTCTTAACGCCGATGCGCCCAGTGCACAGTTCAGCCCAATGCTTAAGAGATCCACATGTGATAATGAAATAAGAAACGCTTCAGTCGTTTGTCCGGATAAGGTTCTGCCACTAGCGTCTGTAATCGTTCCTGAAATCATAACCGGAATTTGCTTACCAGTTTCTTCAGCCAAATCCTGAATAGCAAACAAGGCTGCCTTTGCATTTAATGTATCGGTAATGGTTTCCACCAAAAACAAATCGACACCACCATCAAAAAGTCCTTGTGCTTGTTGTTTGAATGCCACCACCAGTTGATCAAAGGTTATCGCCCGGTAGCCAGGATCGTTAACATGGGGCGACATAGAAGCGAGCTTATTAGTTGGCCCCATAGCACCAGCAACAAAGCGTGGCTTTGATGTATCTTTCTGCGTCACTTCGTCAGCTACCTCTTTTGCAATCTTGGCCGATTCGTAATTCAACTCATACACATAGTCCTCCAGGTGATAATCTGCTTGCGCCACGGTGGTACTACTAAAGGTATTAGTCTCAATAATATCAGCACCAGCAGCGAAATATTGCCGATGTATTTCTTTTATAATATCAGGACGTGTGATGGAGAGTAGATCGTTGTTGCCTTTCAAGGGAGATGGATGATCTTTCAACCGATCATTGCGAAAATCATCTTCTTCCAGCGGGTAGCGTTGGATCATGGTTCCCATGGCACCATCGAGTACCATGATTCGTTCTTTAAGAATGTCGTGAATGTTCATTTCTCTCTGTAATAAATGTTTCGTCCACTATCCAGAGAGCCCAAGAAAGGCAGCTACTTATCTTTTCTTGAAAATTTCAAGAAGGGATTTAGCACAACATTCGATTGCTCGAGCAGGATGCTAAGACGTCAAAGGGCCCTGTCCCTCGGTCTTTCTGGATAAGTGATGCAAAGAAAAACAAATTGGCCTAAAACAGCAACAATTTAATTAAAACGATAGCCGAGGCGGATACCTAAGTTTGGGCCAGGCACTACACGCTTTGCTTCAATTGGCCCGACTGTCCACGCGTCAGTCCATCTACTCCTTCGCGTATTGAAAGGATCATCATATGAAATAGAGCGAATGGAAAGCCCTCCATTAAAATCTAAA
>JBBRKB010000150.1:0-8629 GCA_038218385.1 Cytophagales bacterium
TGGAGGAATCTTCAGTGGTATAGCCGGTACAGCAGAGGCTCTTTTTGGTGGCGACAAACCCAGTGTTATTGTTGATTATAAAAATGCCCAGGACTCTGGACAGAAAAATACAGCCTTGAGCATGGATAATATAAAGCAACAAATACTTCAGGTGATCAACAAAGGTGAAGATCTGAATATATTACCAGAGAATGCATCGAAAAAAACCAAGAATTTACTTAACAATAATAACATTACTGCCAAAGGGATAATTGGTAGCTTGGATGTTGATGAATTTGTGAACGACCTGCAATTTAATCTCGATGATAAGGGGAATTTAAAAATTACGACTAAAGGCGATAAAGGCGAATATTTTCAAAAAGAAAAGCTTAAAGAATATTTGGCAAACAATAGCCAACTGAGCGAAGAAGAGATCAACGGCCTTATTCAAAAATGGCAAAACAAGATAGATAAGGCAGTTCAGAAAGCCGAAGAAGCATATCAAGAAGCTAAACAGAAGGCTATTGAATATGCCGATAAGGCAGCAGAGGCAATGGCCACATTCAGCATCGCTGCTTTCTTTGCACTCCTTGCAGGATTGGCAGCCGCGATGGGTGGTGGCGCTGTTGGCGCCGGCCAGTTGGTTATATATGAAGAAGAAGTTGAAATAGAAAGGTCTACTACCCCTAGATCATAGAATTTTTTGGTGGCTTGTCAAAGAAATGGCGCCGCAGAAATTATTTCTGTTTGGCGTCATTTTTTTGGCTCTGCTTCCGATGCCTTCCCCTCTTGGATACCGTTCCGAAAGCTTCAAACTAAACCCTTGCTGAAAAACGGATTTGGGGAATGTCAGTAAATTTTAAAGCAGACACGCCGAAAGAATTTTAAGAGGCTACTCAAACGTGGTTAATGGAAAGTCATTGCCGTTCATATAACCTGTCGGATACTGGGATTGTCCGCCGTATTGTTGTGTAAGTTCAGGCACGCGTTCTTCCATGTAAAATTTAAGTTCGTTAGCTGTGAGTTTATGATCGCCGTTATCGCCTTTGCCATTGAATGCTTCTAATAATGCATACGTGAATACGCCATGCTTTAACACATCAAACTCTGTAGCAAATTGCTTGCTGCCCGATGAAGCAATCCATACCACGCCGGAGCTGCGCGCTAATTGGATAATCGCCTTCTCGTCATTCCCTGCTGCACGCACACTCATGTTCTTTAGTGCACCTCCAGAGTGACATGCATCCATCAACACAATTTGTTTCGTTGATTTGATGTCGGTTAGATATTTTCGCATTTCATTGCTCGACAATCCTTTCTCAACGAGCTGAGACGAGCCGTACATTTTCGTTACGTCAGAGGGTACAAAGTAAAACGGACTATCTCCTTCGGCATCCTTGTGTTCTTCATCCAAGCTACCATGGCCGGCATAGTAGAAGACAAACACATCTTCAGGCTTGGCTTTGGCTGCTATATCTTTTAGCGCCTTGATAATAGTTTCTTTAGTAGCGTTGGCATCGTACAACTCTATTTTATTTATGGATTTGAAAAGTTTATGACCGCGTTGGGACATCACCTCCGCGAAGGCTGACGCGTCTGGTTTCGCATAGTTAAAATTGTAGGCGGCATTCATGTACTGATTTATTCCAATCACCAACATGTGCAGCGAGGAAGTAGCCAACACCTGGCCGGTATAAGTCACCTTAAAATGGTCAGGACGTGACTCGATGCTTTGATAGTTCACTACTACCACTTTAAAAACATTCTCCCCATTTACCAAATCGACTGCATACGTTTTATTTATCGATGCGCCCATGTTAGTGGTCTTAAAATTTTGGTCGGTAATGATAAGCTTTTCGTTTTGATAGATGTTTACCTCTTTCACTCCGCCCCCACCATCGTATATGTCGACAGTAAGTGGAAGACTTTTTTCCTTCGTCACGGTCACGGTATTTTCAGTGGTAACTAGGCCTCGAGTTTTTGCGCTTGATGCGGTGAAGAGTGCGGCTGAAGGCTTATGCAATCGTCCAAGATCAAAAATGCGCTTTCCTTCTTTCGTTAAAATGTCTTCAATCTGGATGCCTTCGTTAATACTTTTTTGTATTTCATCAGGCCGATACAAGATTTCAAAATATTGATCAGCGGCGAAGAACTCGGCAAGCTTGTCTACCCCTTGATTGACATGCCATCCAAAGTATTGACTGCCTGCTGATGTGCAAGCAAAGTATCCTTTATGAGTCCATACCACCCATTCATTATCGCCAGTGAGAAACAACGTAGCATAGGGCACAACCATCTCACCCAAGTTTTTATATTCATCATCAACAGCTTTATGCGCTTTCACATTATTAGCTTTCATAAACGCCATGGTGGAAGTCCATGCATCCTTTTCATGTTTATAACTTAATGAATCAACCGGTAACGATTTGAAAAGTTGAGCCCAGTCTTCTGATGGGAACACCTCGCGCAGACTGGGGACTGTGCCTTTGTCATCGAGTTTCCATAAGATGATTGTTTGATCTTCGCTTGCCGAGGCCATGTAGCGATGATCTTTCGAAATCGATAGGGAACGTACACTTCCGTTGTGACCTACAAATTCTTTCTTACGCGTGCCATCAATGTTGTACATCTTTAACGAGAAGTCACTGGCCACGAAGACACTTTCATTTCCGTCACTGGTAAAGTCCAGTATGCGGCCGTCAACATCAGGATTATTTTGAATGCGCCTGCCTTTAGGTAGTGTCAGTGAATAGGCGTTAAGTTGTGATACATTTTTATTGTCGGCCGCAGTGGGAACGGGCCGATCTATAGCACCGGCTTTCATAGCGTTAAAATTAAATAAACGCTTGTAGTCAGGTTTACCGTTGTTGAGCGTGGCAATGGCCAACTCCAAACCATCGCCAAAGGCAATGTTAGTAATGCTCATACCTTTCCCTTTCATATGCAGGATCTCATTTCCATTGATAGGATTCCATTCAATAATCTCATGGGCATTGCCACCAACCGATGCTACCATGTATTGTCCATTCGCAAGAGGAGCGAAGGCAGCCGAAAACACCGTGTTGTCATGTCCTTTGAAGTCTGTAAACTTGGCACCCTGTGGCACACCATAAGCACTGCCCTTTCCCGCTACATCGAAGGCTGTTAAAATTTTGGAATCTTTGGAGAAGCACAATGCATTTATCGTTTCATTGATATCAAATTCTTTAATCAAGGATCCATTGCTATTCCAAAGCATACACTCTTTTGCGCTGCTGCTGGTTGCTAAATATTGCCCATCGTTTGAATACGCAACTTTGTTTACAGCCGCTTTATGTTTGGCTATTGATTGCAAGGTGTGTTTCACAATTCCATTGGAAGTTGTGATATGATAAACTTGAACAGCATTCTTATTTTGTATAGCACATGCTATATCATTGTTTACAGGATTAACACTTAGGTAAGATACCGATCCGCCCGCGGTTATAGTCGATGCCAACGAATAGTTGCTGCCGTTTACATTCCAGATTTTTATAGTGCCGTCATCGCTTCCGCTGATTAAAAATTTTCCATCACCTGTATAAGCAAGACTGTTAACAACACCGGTGTGTCCGATAGCGGTTGCTATTTGTTTACTGGATGTGAGGTCGATCAACGCAATGTATACTTCGTCTTTAGGCGTAAGCGTGTAGCCACTGACAGCAAGCGTGTGGCCATCGGGTGAGATGGCTGAAGCGTAAAGCATTCCCTCGGGTCCATCGCCCATTTGCGATTCCATCTTTTTGATCATCTCACCTGTCTGCGTATTCCATAGCCTTATGGTTTTATCTTCAGACACGGTGATGATAGTGCCACCGTCGGGGGTGAAGATTATATTTTGAATCTTCGCTGAATGTCCGTTAGGATTAATGGCAATGCGCGGCGCCTGTTGAGCACCAGCATTTATCAGCGTAGCTATGACGATCAAAAAACTTGTTAACCAACGTTGAGCGTTAAGTTGTCTCATACTTTATATTTTAGGTTCACCTTCTTTTTTTCATCTTCACGGTCTGCAGTTTATTGCTGCTGTTCATTCTATAATTCGGTGACTTATGATAATTTCGATTTACTATTTTTTTGTATTTTTTCTTTTTGTGTGATGATGATGATCCATGTTGATAGATACTCAATGTTTTTCGCCTTACGGCTAATGCTTGTGTGTTGATGGCATGGGCATTTTTAAAGTTGGAATAATATTTTTGACTTTTAAAATCAACGCGCAAGATAAATTCATTGGACGAGCCAACGTTGGGGCCATAGGTACCCGCATAGATATCACGGCTGTAGCCAATCATGTACCTGCCTTTCAACCTAAGCCCTAGTGAAGCGTTGATGATGTTACCCGTCCGGTACGCGCCGCCCAAGATGAACATATCATTCAATGTATAAAAAAGTCCGGCATCGAGTTGACTTTCACCTGATACATAGCTGCGATAGGTCACGATGGGTTCAAGCAAGTCGCGATCTTGCCGTAGCGGTATCTGGCCTTGCACATAGGTGGAATAAAAGCCAGGGAAGTTGGTAGCATTGTCGCTTATGTTTCTTATGGAACTGTTTAATCGGTTGGCAGCGATGCCAATGTTCATATATTTTAGCGCTAGCGTCATACCAAAAGAAAAGTCAATATTGTTGGTTGATCCATTGGCGATAATGAGTTCGTCTGATATATCCACTACATCCACCTGCGTTTGATCTATTTTTAAATTTCCATACTCACCACTCACGCCGAATGAAAGCGTTTTATCATCTGTAATTTTTATATGATAGGCGAATGCTGCCATGGCCGAGAGCGATTGATAAATTCCAACTTGTTCTTGATAAATATTAAGGCCGGTACCGAAACGATCTTTGGCAAATGGCGTGTGAATGCTGAAGAAGTTTGTGGTAGGCGAGCCCAGCACACCATTCCAATTTTTTCGATGCGACAAACTTGCCGAGCCTAAACTATTGCCCGCTACAGAAGGATTGTAAATAAAAGAGTTGGTGAGCTTCTGCGTGAACAGGGGAATGTCTTGTGCCACCGAGTCGGGCGTTGTTATAGCGGTGAGTAAACAAAAAACAATGAGGTAGCGTATATTCATGCAGCTGATTTTTGATGATTTGTTATTATTTTCCGAATCGTTAATACCAGCATCGTTATTTTTGAATAAGTGTAATGTTTCGTGTAATGACGTTGTCGCTTCCTAGTTTCACAATGCAAACATAGTTTCCCGCCGGCAGCGCTGTACTTCCTTTTGTGAAATTCCAATCATTCGAATAATTGTCTTTTGAAAACACTTCAATGCCCCATCGATCTAACACTGTGACATGATTTTCAGGAAAGCGATCAATGTCGGATATAATAAGGAGATCATTTTTTCCATCGCCGTTGGCAGTCACTACATTCTTGATGCTGGAACTGATGAGTGATGGAAATTCGATAATCGTTAGTGGATACTGCGCTTCATCTCCACAGCCGTTCCCATCTTTTACTGTGAGGACAACTGTGTAGTTGCCAGTGCTCTCATAGCGTGACGTAGCCGTAGGTATTTCGGCAGTTGAGCCATTCCCAAAATCCCAGATGGTAGTAACAAAATTGTTTGTGTTCTCCACAATCGCCGTAAACTCCAGTTCGTCATTCACGATTTGTTTTTCGGCTGACGGCCCCTCGATGGATGCTTTTGGTTTAAGATTAATATCGATGCTTGTTGATACAGGTGTGCCGGTACCGCAAGCGTTCACACCTGCTACTGAGATATTTGCTGTAGCAGCAGCCAACGCTTTAATGGTGAGTGTTGATGAAGTGCTGATGGGTGTTGCCGCTACTTCCGGCGGCAGTGTCCAGGTATAACTATCGACATTGGTAATACCCGACACATTAAGTGTTGTAGACTCACCAACACATAAACTCTTAACATCCGAAACAATGACGCCACTACCTGCTACCACGGGTTTAATGGAGATAGCAACAGTACCATTCATGTCTTGCTTGCACCCAACGGTAGTAATCGCTTTTACTGAATAGGTTCCAACCGCTGTTAACAATCCAAAATCGATAGCTGCACCTGTTCCAGCTAAAGTAGTGTTCGTGAATTGGTTATCCTTATATAAATCATATGAAGTGCCTGTTTGAGAATTTGCCAGTCCTACTTTTATGCCGGTGGTGTTGCTGCAATACATTCCACCACCCGTGACAGTAAAGGCTTGCGGATTGGCGTTGATTTGTAATGGACTGCCATACGTTGTGCTTAGCGTGTTGTCATTGTTTGTTACTTTAAGTGTGCCACCGGGTGATGTACCAGCAGTAACAGTGATGCTGGTTTGTGAATGAACACCAACAATCGCGGGTTGTGAATTAACCGTTACCGTTGGAGTGGACAAACCGAAATTGCTACCTGATATCGTGAATGTTTGTCCTTCGCAAAGATCACTGGGTGTTACTAATGCTATGATGGGAGGCGGTGTACCGGAGTCCGAACCCGCACCTAAGAAATTGGATATATCATAGCAATTCGTTCCATTAAATTCGTAAACTCCAAAATCATAGTAGGTATTTGGCTTCAATCCTGTAATGGTTACAGAGGTTCCGGTGCCCTTATAAACTACGTAATTTTTTGAACCGGGCATCGTCTCATCACCGCTGCTTAAGTTGGCATTTGCTGTGTAAACTTTAAAGTCTGGCTTGACTTGGGATGTTGTGGATTCTCGCGCTATTACCAGTACCCCGCCAGTGCCATTGCCGCGCGTCCAGCCTAGCGTCATGCTGTTGCCAAGTTGGTTGTTATAGACGGCATTTTGAGGCGATTGGGTTGGAGGTACGCAAGGGTAAGCGGTAAAACCATTAAGATCGAAATAGGAAGTTGTCATCGGATCTCCATCGTCCACTTCCGTTATTCCATTTAATACAACAATGTCACTTCCGAGTGTGATCCCTGACCCATTATAATTGCCGATGCCATACACAAGTTTGTCAAATACTAGCAAGGAATTTCCAGTTACTGTACCGTCACCGCTGAGTATACCAGCATTTGGGAGTTCGCCATTAACAGTGAGGTCACCAAACATCAGTATATCATTTCCGTTCGCATTTAATATTGCTCCAGATTGAACAGTGCCTGACACTGGTAAATCTTGCGTAAGTGTAACAGTGTGAGGCGCCACAATTTCAAAGGAAGAACTTGTGGTGCCGGGGACATCATTTACTGGTGATCCGCCAGGCCCGACAACCGACCAAAGAGTGGGGTCATGAAAGTTTCCACTAGTAAGAGAGTAATAGACGTTTCCGCCAAGGGCTTGGCTTCCCTGTAATGGATTATTTGTTTGATAGGCTACCGCATTACCAGATCCATTGTATGCATAGATAGTATAGTAATAGGTAGGTTGAAATAGCCCAAGATCTTGAAAAGAAGTAGAAGATCCACTATAAATTACCGAACTCGTTCCTAATACCGACCCGGCGCTATATCCCACACCGTCCACAGGTGGTGTACTAGAGAAGCCAGATGTTCCTCTTAAGATTAAATACTTGTCAGAACCGCCCCCAGTAAAGTTCAACGTAATATTATCCTGACCCACAGGCGAGAATATTAAATTGGTAGGCTGATTAGCGGGCTTAGTTGGTTGCGCTTGAGCAGCGGAAGATAGAACAACAAACAGCGCTAGCCAAAGGACACGGTTTAGTAAGTAGGGTAACGTTTTCACGGAAGACAAATTTTCGTACAATGTAACATTTTAATGGTTGTTGTGAAAGCTCCATAGAAGTTGAGCCATTTAAAATTGAAAAAATGATCAATTTTTTGAATGGTAAATTATAGAAAATCAAAATTCATAGAATCACAAATTGTTTTTAATGTTTTTTTTTGCGCTCTGGTTGTGAAGGCGCGAGCTCATCTGTCTTCAACGTGGGCAGGTTTTGCGGGTGAAGCACTTGTATGCTTCCGAGCAGAGACCCCGAAGCGGCGACTCTTAGGGGAATTAAAACTCACTGAAATAATAATGCCAGTCGCCACTAAAATCTCTCTCAAAACTTTCTTTACTGTCAAATCGTAAATTCACTAAATGTTCCCCAAAATAATTAAATTCATCATGTTGTTTTAACTCGTGTAAATAGTCTTTTAGAATGGCATCGTGGTTCCGTCCTCATGCGCCTTTTTCAGCGCTTCATCCGTGTAGAAAAAAATAATTGGATATTCATAACCACTCATGCCGGTAATGCACCAAATCAAATCAGGATATTTATTGGAAATAATTTCTTTACGGTCGCCAACCAATTTTCTCGCATGACTTACTTCAACGCCCTCCAGTCTGCGGATCTTTCTACAGTTTGTACGACTACTTGCTGTTTGTATCCCACAGAAGTTTGTTTGGTATAACATTCAAAATCTAAAATGCTTATGAAGAATTTTTGATTTGCCCAATCAACAATTTTTTGATAGATGGCATCCAACTTAAACGTGCCGACTTTAATGGCCCGCACGTAATTATAAAACGAGGTGTTCATGGTAAAATAAAGGTAAGGAAAATGCAGATTGCTAATGCAAAGTGGGAATGTGCATACATTAGGGAAACAATTTTACCAATGCACTGATAACTTTTAATATAATGCCATCAACAAAAGGTCAATGCGATTATTGCCAGAGAACAAATTGCTTCA
>JBBRKB010000151.1:0-8612 GCA_038218385.1 Cytophagales bacterium
GGATCTCCGGGCTTGTTGAATCCGCTCAAGAAAGGCAAATTGGGAATATCATCGTTCAACTGAAAATTTCCAATATATTGATACCCGTAAAACGACCCGATCGGTTCCCCAACCTTTAATATGGACGCATCTGCATTGCGGTCAATCGGCACTATAATTTCATCATTGTCACCCAAATCCAGTATTTCATTCCTGTTAAAGGAAATATTGCCGTTTATATTCCACTTAAAGTTGCCCGTCAAGACATCCGTTCCCAGAGAAAATTCAAACCCTGTATTTTTAATTTCACCGAGATTTTGCAAAGCCCTATTGAAACCGGTGGTGAATGGTACAGATACTTCAAAAAGCAGGTCGGTGGTGACTTTCTGATAGTAGTCTGCCGTGAGGTTTACCCTATTATGGAAGAGACCAATATCAAGACCCATATCAAACTGTGTTGTTGTTTCCCACCGAAGGTCGGGATTTCCTACGCGATCAATCGCAAATCCGGTTGCGGAGGCATTTCCGATAGGATAGAGTACAGGGGTGAAACTCGCCAATGACTGGTAGGTTCCAATTTCCTGATTTCCGGTTTTCCCTATGCTGGCTCTAATTTTAAGATCGCTGAGAAAGTCCAGATTTTTAATAAAATCTTCTTCAATAAGCCGCCACGCAACTGCCGCAGATGGGAAAAATCCCCATTTATTTCCCGCACCAAATCGAGATGAACCGTCCCTTCTTGCGGTTATGGAAAACAGGTACTTATCCTTAAGCGAATAATTTATCCTTCCCAAAAAGGACGCTAGAGCCCATTTTGTCTGGTTGGACTGTGGCGGCAGGTAGGTACTTGCTGCTGATAAGTTATTAAACAATAAAACGTCATTAGGGAAATCCCGTGCCGCCGCTAGCGCACTTTCCGTTAAGGATGTCTGCGCGGTGAAGCCCGCCAAAACGGTAAGTGAGTGATCCTGGTTAAACGTTTTCCGGTACGTTAGTGTATTCTCATTCAAAAATTGTAGATTAGTTGCTGTCCCCACCGTAGCCTCACCAGACAACTCATTTCCTGTTTGCCGGAAACCCGCCTGATACGTGTTTCTTTTTAAATTAAAAAGGTTGGCGCCCACACTTACCCGAAAAGTAAGATCAGAACTTATGTCATAATCAACAAAAGCATTCGTCAAAATTCGTGTTGATTTAGTTTCGTCAATGAAGTCGTCAATACCAAACAATGGGTTACCAAATAGACCATCCGGGCTGTAGGGACTGTAGCGTGTCAAGTTCCCCTCCTCATCGTAGGGAGATTCAACCGGAACCGCTTTAAACACGCCAAATAGGGTTAGTCCGTTTCCGTCTTGTCCCCCACCATGCGAATCGGTATTTGACCCTTGATTGAGGTTGTAGCTGGCAGTAAAATTTAACCCAACATTCAGCTTACTGGTAATGCTGTTGTCGATGTTGGCACGCAAAGAGCCACGCTTATAAGCAGAATTTTTAATGATTCCTTCCTGGTCAAAATAGTTTCCTGAAAGCAAGTAGTGCGTCTTTTCGTTTCCTCCGGAGACCGAAACCTGATAATTTTGTTGTGGAGCAGTACTGAACAATTCGTCTTGCCAGTCAGTATCTGTTTGGGAAGTTGTGGGATATATAGATGGCAAACCGGCATTGGTGCGAGCATCGACATCAAATGCCAAAAATTCCTCCGCGTTAAGTAAATCCACCTTTTCCCGAAGCTTTTGCCAACCATAATACATCTCAAAATCAACTCGTGTTTCCCCTGTCTGCCCCCTTTTGGTCGTAATCAGTATCACCCCGTTTGCACCCCGTGATCCGTAAATCGCGGTGGCAGAAGCATCTTTAAGGATTTCAATGGATTCAATGTCATTCGGATTTATAGAAGATAAAGCGTTGGGAGGGTTAGATGAACCACGCACCCCACCTGGATCAACTTCCTGATTGTTATTATATATTGGGAATCCGTCTATGACGTACAATGGCTCATTGCCGCCATTGATAGAACTTGCACCCCGCACTCGAATACTAACACCACCTCCTGGTCGGCCAGAACTTTGTGTTACTTGAACTCCTGCTGCTCTCCCTTGTAATCCCTGATCTAGTGAAGAAATTGGAGACAGATTGAGCTCTTTGGCAGTCACTGAAGCCACTGACCCTGTCAAATCCTTCCGTTCTTGCGTACCATAACCAACCACCATCACCTCACTCAATGATTTTATACTTACTTCCATCTGGACGTTTATGACCGCGCGACCGTTAATAGCCACTTCCTGTGTAGAATAGCCGATAAACGATATTATCAAAGTTGCGCCATCTTGAACGGTTAGTTGATAGTTTCCGCTTGAATTTGCTATCGCCCCATTACCAGTTCCTTTCTCCGAAACGGAAGCACCGGGCAGTGACTGACCGTTTTCATCGGTGATTTTTCCAGAGATGTTTACAACCGGCACTTCTGCCTGCTCCACCTCATCAACAGCCGGCTTCTCACTGTTTTTGCGATACACATGGATGTTATTGTCTACCCGCCGAAACCGTAAGTTTGTTTGGCTCGAGATCTTTTCCAGTAGATCACCAAAGCTTGTTGGCTCCTTAACGCTGATTTTAATCGCATTCCCAACGATGGTTGAGTTGTAAGAAAATTCAAATCCTGTTGCAGCATGAACCTTTTTGAAACATTCCTCAACGGAAACCCCTTCTAATTCCAGGCTTACATCAATGTCATAGATGCTTTTCCACTGTGCATTTGCAGATGCTGCAGAGAGCATCGAAACGGTAAACGTTTGCACCAAAATGGTAAAAAAAAGCAATCGTGACACCTTTAATAACTTTTTAAGTAGATGATTTTTCATTAATTTTCAATGTTTAATTAATACTCAGTTAAACTCGGGTTAACGCCACATGGGTCTCCAAACTTGGTGATGTTAACTACACTTGACCGGGTCCTAAAAGACCCGGTTTTTTTTATCCGCTTTCGATTGCTCTCATGGCTCTAATCGTTAGTGCTACCAAACCTTTACTATTTTTCCTTCAATCTTAAACTTAAGCCCGGAAGTGTAACTCACACCGTCCATCACTTTTTCAAGGGAGGCATCCTTATATGTTCCGGTATAGCTACCCTGTAATATCTTTTTAGAATCTAGTGTAAATTCCACCCCGTACCATCGTTCCAACTCTATGAAGACGTCTTGCATGGGAGTCTTCTCAAAGTACAGCACACCGTCTTTCCACTGAATTATCTTAGAAGGTGAAAAAGGTTGAATCAACAACTGGTTACTAGTGCTATTAAAAACCCCTTGAAGATTAGGACGGAGAGACGCATGGTTTCCTGACGTATCAGAGACCTCCACTTTGCCGCTGACTACTGATACAGCCTTTTCTTTTTCACTTCCATAGGAGCGAACATTAAAAGAAGTCCCCACTACCTTCGTTCGTATATCGCCAGCTTCTACCGTAAATGGGTGTGCGGAATCTTTCGCAACATCAAAAAATGCTTCCCCCTTTAAACTTACATGTCTATCGGTTTCAAAAGGCTCGCTATAGGTAAACTCGCTATCACCGTTTAGCACTATTCGCGTACCATCGGGAAGTTGAAACCGAAGCTTCTGACCTTTTAACGTTACTTTGTTAACTGTTTTCTTTAAACTTACCGTACTGTTATTTAAATTTTTAATGTTGGAGTTGATAGCAACGGAAAGAACAATAAATAGCGTTGCCACAACAGCGGCTGCAACCGCGGCAAAACGCAGGTAAAATTGCTTGCCCCTTCTTGGCGATAACTGTTGTTTGTTTCTCAGAATAAGATTGCCCAATATTTTGTCGTATTGCTCAGGCGGCATCTTTACGTCCTTCTGGTACCGTGTTGATGTAATCACTTGCTTGGCAAGGTCGGCATCACGCTGGCGCTCAGGAGCTGCGCTTATCCATTTCATCCAATAGTATGAGGATTCTTCGTTTGGATTTACAATCCATTGCACGAATGATTCGTTTTTAATTAAGTCCGCTACCCGTTCATTAAAATCAGCCATCGATTTGTGTAAGCTTCGTTTGTTATATAGAGACAAACAGCTGTTAAACGTCCATAGTGAACGCGCACTTTTTTACTTTTTTTTTGAAAATAAAGGAAACTACTTGAGTGCGAGTAATTTACGCGATGAAAAAAAGGCCGACAATTGCATACAACGAATTTTTATGCGGCTGTAGCTGACTTTTGAGTGAGTCAAGTGCTCTGTAGGTTAATGCGCGTGCTGATCGAACTTTTATGCCCATAATTACTGCAATTTCTGAGTAACTAAGCCCTTCATAAAAATGCAATAGAATGACCTCGCGCTGATTGATTGGCAGATCATTGAGCTTGTTTTGTATGATCGCATATTCATTCTCTTCGATCACCGGATATATAAAGGTAGCGTTGAGGGCCAATTCAAAATTGAAGCCTTCCAGTGATTGCGTCAAGCCTTCCCTCTTAAGGTGGCGCAGCAATCTTCTCTTGAGCGTTGCAAATAAATATGCTTTTACCGAGTCAGCCGGCGAAAGCTTAGAACGCTTTTCAATTAACTCGTAAAACATTTCCTGAATGCAATCACTTACAAGCTCCTGCTGCTTTGTAAATTGTATCCCATACCTGTACAACGAATTTGCATATTTGCGATAAATATAGATAAGGCTTGATTCGTCTCCTCTAAGAAAGCCTTCCCACACAACACGCTCATCCTTCTCAACCAGAACCTTGTCGTGACCTAACGTAAAGTTGATCGTTACATCTTTTTCGGGTTCAATTTTTGGATCTGGAAGTGTTGAATTTTTAGAAATCACATTTCAAGGTAGTAAAAAAATATATTGCTGTCACATTTTTATCGAAATTCTCTACCCAGATCGTGCTGGTGTCTATCGTGTGATCAACATGCTCTAAGGGTGAGCCAGCTTTGTAATTCGGCTTTTATTATTTCGTTGCATGTTGACATCTGCCATGATAAAATGACAACGCAGAAATTCAAGCGGGTCACAAAATTCACGGACAGACATTATAAATAGTTTTTTTCAAAAGGTGGTCGATTTGGGAGTTCAATCTCATAATAACTTTAAAACAAACGATAAATACCATTCTGATAGGTGTGATCTTATTCATCGCTAAGGTAGTTTTGGGTATTCAATTTATAGCTAAATAAATTGCAATGGCTACATGAATTAACTTATTAAATGAAATTTTGATGAATGGCTATTCCTCCATGCTCAACGTGGTTCACAAAGACGTAAAAATAAAATTCTACTTTTTCGGCATAGGGTTTTGATTATTTCGCTGCATGTTATACGGCATCTGCCATACATTTCCGGCACTGGCACTAAAGTATAAATTTGAAAGGCTCATCGCATCCGGATTTCAATCTGCCCAAAAATATTGAAACGGGTCTTTTCCGTTTACAACTTGCGCACATAGTTGTGGTCTTGGCCCGTTTGCCCTTTATAAAAATACATCTATTTTACCTGAATTATTCAGCGCATTTAAAAGCTGAAGTATAAGCCAATTGAACTCTTATGCGTATTTTCTGCATTATTTTAAGTCTTTTTTGCATTATTGCTACCGGCTTACCCTTGTTCCGGGTCTCTCTTTGGTGGGTCAGGATATTTGATTTTCCCAGGGTGCAGATTGCTGTTCTATGTTTGGTTGCGACTATTTTATATAGTATTTATCTGGGTTTTAAGAAAAAGTGGAGTATAGCAATCTTCTGTTTACTTCTATCCGCATTTGTATACCAGCTGGTGCTAATTGTTAAATATACGCCGCTTTATCCGGTGCAAGCCAAAGCGTGTAGTACAGAAAAGAATGAGGATCAATTCAGTATCATGCAGTCGAATATAAAAATGGATAATAAACAGGCAGAGGAATTTAAAAATATAGTCTACCACTACAAACCTGATATATTGTTAATCAACGAACCAGATAAATGGTGGGCCGGGCAATTATCAGAACTTGACAGTGTCTATCCTTATAGTGTGAAGAAGCCACTCGATAATACATATGGGATGATGCTGTATTCCAGGTTACCATTAGAAGATACAGAGGTCAATTTCTTGGTTAAAGATGATATTCCTTCCATGTTTGCCACCGTAGTATTACCCTCAGGCAAGACCTTTGACTTGCATTGTCTGCATCCGGAACCACCCAAACCAGGCTCGCCCACCTATGAAAGAGATACAGAAATATTGCTTGTAGCACGAAGAGTACGTAAGCATGAAAAGCCAGCTATCGTAGTGGGTGACCTGAATGATGTAGCGTGGTCATATACGTCTGGCCTTTTTCAGCGCTACAGCGGTCTGCTAGATCCCAGAGAGGGCAGAGGTTTATATAATACATACAATGTGTTTATACCATTATTCCGCTATCCACTTGATCACTTTTTTTACTCGGAACATTTCGGCTTAGTTGATCTTAAAAAATTAGATAGTTTTGGCTCCGATCATTTCCCAATTCTTATTAAACTAAGTTATGAGCCTGATAATGACCATGCCAAACGTATGCCTGAAGCAGACAGCGAAGATAAACAGAAAGTGAAAGAAAAAATTGAAGAAGGAAAAGAGTAACAATTACAGGTGTTGCATGCCTAAATTATTATCTATAGCAACCAACATGTAGCAATCTTATTTATAACTGACGGCAGTAGGATAAATGCACTTCAACATACAATAAATTCGACCTATAAGATTATTCAAATGGGATCCACATATTTTTAATTAATCCACTCAAAAGAGTTTATCCGAATACCTTAATAACAATGGTCCGTACACCTATCAGCCTCAAAGTAATG
Organism: Cytophagales bacterium; assembly: GCA_038218385.1. Classification (GTDB taxonomy): domain Bacteria; phylum Bacteroidota; class Bacteroidia; order Cytophagales; family Cyclobacteriaceae; genus JBBRKB01. The sequence continues at coordinate 6,795 of JBBRKB010000151.1, forward strand.
TATTATGTTTTTCATCTCCAATGCAGTATTAAGTGATTTATAAACTACTTCTGACAATCGTCTACGAATAGGCTAGATATTTGCCGATGCGTTAAAATTATCACACTTATGTCCAGTACACCGAAAAGTATTAATACTCTTTTGATTTCAAATTTGCTTGTTTATCATACACAAGGGTAGGCTTTGATAATGTAGAATCTTCGTTGCCACGTATTTTTTCATAATCTCCAATCATTTCCTCGAGCATGGGTTTGTTTTCCAACGCCAGATTATTCTGTTGCCCTTTATCTTCAGCAAGATTGTACAATTGATACGTATCGGAATTGCCCAATTCAATATTTACATTTTCAGATACTGCTGGGCCGCTGTATGGTGGAATCATAACCCAATCACCTTTGCGCAAAGCGGTGCGTGAAAGTGCCTCTAAAATTAATTCACTTCTCCCTTTATCATCATTACCTAAAAATGCGCCCATTGTATTTTGACCATCTAATGAATGAACATCACTTCCTACCAGGCTTGCCAAAGAAGTCAGGAAATCAATTTGTGATACAAGCATGTCTGACACCTTTGGTACAATGTGCCCTTTCCAATACGTGATGAACGGCACATGGGTACCTGCTTCGAATAGGCTATACTTTCCTCCGCGGAACGGTCCCCAAGGCGTGTGCCCATTCAACTTTTCCACGGCATCATCATCATACCCCTCGTTCAGAACCGGGCCGTTGTCACTTGATAAAATAATGAGTGTATTATCAAGTGCTCCTGTTTCTTCCAATGTCTTTAACAATTCACCAATACACCAGTCAGCCTCTGCGATGGCATCTCCCCGGGGACCGAGTCCGGTGGCACCCACAAAACGTGAATGCGGTGTGCGTGGTACGTGTGGTTGTTGCAAGGCGTAGTAAAGAAAAAAAGGTTGTTGATTATGTTGTGTAACAAACTGTTTGGCATGAGCAAGAAATGAATCGGCCATATCTTCATCCACCCACTTGGCAGCTTTCCCACCCTTCATAAAACCAATGCGTGGTATACCGTTTACAATGCTGTTGTTATGGCCATGATGCCACTTCATACGGATCAACTCCGGATTGTCTTTTCCGGTAGGCTCGCCATCAAAATTATGTTCGTAACTCACTTCAATCGGATCGTTCGGATCAAGCCCTACCACCATACCATTTTCAATAAAAACGGTAGGCACACGATCTTGCGTAGCCGCCATGATGTACGAATAATCAAAGCCTACCTCGTTGGTACCTGGTGAAATTTTCTCATTCCAATTTACGTTTCCATCACCAAGCCCTAAGTGCCACTTGCCTACAATACCCGTGGTATACCCTTTTGATTTTAACATTTTGGGAAGTGTCATTTGTGCCGTATCAATCAGCATGGGATCTGTACCCGATAGAATCTTAGCATTTTTATTGCGCCACGGGTACACACCAGTCAGTAATGCATAGCGACTCGGTGAACATGTAGCCGATGAAGCATAACCGTTGGTAAACCGTATACCTCCATTGGCCAATCTGTCGATGTTTGGTGTTTTTATTTTTATTGAACCATAAGCGCCCACATCACCATAACCCAGGTCATCTGCATAGATGATGATGATGTTAGGTGTCTTTGGTGTTGCTTCAGAAATGTTTTCCTTTTTAGTTCCACATTGTACAAATGCAAAAACGGACATTAATATAAACAGATAAATACGTAAAGGTAATTTCATGGGCTTGAATTTTACAATGGAACAGATTTCAATTTAACAAGACTATTTCAAATCGCGGTTATTCAGTATTTTATTTTCGATCATATGATAAAGAC
>JBBRKB010000152.1:0-8571 GCA_038218385.1 Cytophagales bacterium
TCCTGAAAGATCAAAACGTGAAAGGTGGTCGCATTAATTCAGAAGGGTATGGCGAAACGCAGGCTATTTCAGAAGTAGATAAAGAAAACCGCCGCGTAGAAGTGGCCATTTATGCCAATAAGAAAATGGTAAAGGCCGCGGAGAAAGGACAATTGTAATAACTCGCTCTACTAATAAAAAATGGTGTTTCACATGTTGATGTGGAGCACCATTTTTTTAAGCCTGATTCGGATTTTATATTCAACAGGGAATCCGATAGAAGGTTGGAGTTAACTCGCTGCAGGTTTGGATAAAGTGCACATTTGTTTTAAATATTAATGATAGTACGCTACGAGTTATTTTTTACTGGGGGCGCGATACGGTTGAATTAAGGAAGGTAAACTTGCCATAACCGAGTAGACGACCTCACCGGGTTCTTACCCGATGAGGTGCGCCAATAAAACATGCAATTCAGATTCCCGTATAAAAAATTCAATTCATTTGATTCAAGAAATCAACAATCTGCCTGGCCAGGTATTTTTGATTTTCTTCATTCGTTAAATAATTCAAATCACCAGCATTAGACAAATAGCCCAGACTGAGCATTACCGTGGGGCATTGACTATTTTTTAAAACCATGTAGTTTGCTGCCTTCACTACATTGGGCGCCGTTCGGAAATTAATTTTCCTGGCAAATGCTTCACCGATTTGTTTTGACTCCTCTGCTTTTGGATTCTTTTCAGAATAAAAAATCTCAACACCATTACTTTGTGCGTCTTCACTGGAAGCAATATGAATGGATACCATCATGGCAGCCTGCGTAGATGTTGTTAAATCAGTTCGCTCTTTTAAGGAAACATCCTCATCCTTTCGGGTAAAAATAAACCGGGAGTCCTTATCCATTTCCCTGATGTACTTACCTATCGAATTGATAATCGCTACCTCGGTAATGCCCGAAGCCGTTGTCCCACCAACACTTTTGCCGCCATGCCCCAGGTCTATAATAATAATGGGTTTATCATTTTCATGCAATGAGGTTGGTGCCGAAACATTTTTAAACGCTAGCAGGGAAGCTGTTGCCAATACTACCATTCCCGCTGCTGCTACTTTCTTCCAAAATAGCACAGATTTGTTTTTTGTTTTTGTTAACATCATTAGTCGTTTTTTGGTTGATCGATAATTAAAACTGCATTCAAATAATATCTTGTTTTTGGAATTTGAGGTTTGAATCAATTGATAGGCGTAATGTTCAAAATTCGGATGCGAACGCAATACACATTCATCTGCCGCGTATTCATGGTTTAGCTTTAGTGCACTTCTATACATCCATACAAGCGGATTAAAATAAAACACAGTGAGAAGCAATTCAACAAAAATCACATCGAGTGAATGACGTTGTTGAATATGTGCGAATTCATGAGCCCAAACCACTTCATCGATTTTGTTTTGATGATAGTCATGTCTATTCACAAAAATAAAATTCATGAAGCTGAACGGACCTATTGCCTTTCCAATTAAAATTATCGTGTATGATTCTTTGTCTATTTTTTCTGAACGAGCAATCCAGTTACGGATAACAACGAGATTTCTTGCATAGCGATACAGCATAAGCATCAAGCCCATTCCATACAGGAATAAAACCATCTGCATAGGATGAAGCAGGTTAGCAAGAGAAAAATTTTTATCCGTTGGACTATCCTGACTACTGTCATTTCCCATTAAGGTGATGTTATGCACATCGACCATAAAATGTGCATCATCAAAATAAGATGGTGAATAATCGCTTTCAATTTCAATAAATGGAATAGCCAATGAAAGTATAAGTGTAAGGAGCAAGTAGCCGCGATTGAAATACAAATTCTTTCCACGACTAAAAAACACGAAGTAACATAGCAATGAAACTGTCATGCAGATACTTGATTCAAGCAGATAAGCCATCATTTCTTTTTCTTTTGGATTTGTGAATCGATAAGCTTTTTTAATTCTTCCAACTGCGCCAAATTCAAATCACTTTTAGTAAAGAAAGATGCAAACTGGGATGGGGAGTTGTGAAAAAAATCTTTAACAATGTTGTTGACATGCTTGGCAAAATAATCCGTCTTCTTTAAAACAGGATAATACTCCCGCACCTTTCCATGTTGATGATAAGCCACATATCCTTTCTCAATCATCCGTGTAAGAACTGTGGCGATGGTCGTATACGCCGGGCGGGGATCAGGAAATTCATCTACGAGATCCTTCATAAAAGCCTTTTCAAGCTTCCAGAGGTGCTTCATGATGATCTCTTCGGGTTGTGTTAATTTTATCATGTACTAGATAAGTAGTTTACTTACTACAAATATAGTAATATATTTCACAAGCCAAATAATTTACTTAGAATTTTTGAAGAGCGTGGATAAAATAAAATAGCGTGTTGAATTATTGTAACTTTTTACGCAGAAGAAAATAAAGAACTAAAGTTATAAGGAGTAAAGATTCTCCAATTACAGCTTCTGTATCCTGAATAAAACTATATGTAAAGCCTTTACCAGAAACACCACCAAATTTCTCATAGCTTATAGAACCCACTATTGTGAATAATAATAAAAGCGCGATTGCGATGGCAAATATTAAATTATACGTACTTCTCTTCATATAGCTCCGGCATTTCTGTCAATTAACTAACTAAAAAACAAGAAACAAAAAATGGCCACAACGGCCATTGATAATGCTTTCTTAAAAAGATTTAAATCAATTCTCTGACTCAGGTTTTTGCGGTTTGTCAGACATGGTTGAGCACCACTTCTCACGCATCTTTTGTTTGAACGTCTCACGCTCTTCAGCACTCATGTGCGAAAACTTTTCTTTCATTTTTTCTTTCCATGGATTTCCATCCATCTCGCATTTGGAACCTTTTCCACCAAATCCGCTAAAGATAATTTTCGACAATATCAACAATCCTAATGTTTGATAGAAGGAAATGATGGGGCCATTGAATAATGTAGGCACCAGCCAATTCCATAGTATTTGCGTAACATACGTGAAAAGGATTATCAACAAAATCCCAAACACCACACACAATAAAAATTTTATAACCCTTTTCATACTCTTGCTAATTTTATCCGCTCCTCTTCACCTTTCTATGAAAGGGGTATTTTGGACCTACCTAAATGATTTTGATTTTACTTCTTCTTACAACTCGTCATACAACTTTTGTAAACGCTTGCGCAAGGCAATGATGGCATATCGCTTTCTTGATAGCAGGGTATTGATCGATATACCGGTCTCTTCCGCTATCTCACGAAAACCTCTCTCCTCCATTTCATTCAAAATAAAAATTTGGCGCTGCTCTGCGGGCAATTCATCAAGTGCTTCTATAATAGAATCCCATATTACTTCGCGCAACAAAGAATCTTCCGGCGTATTGCCAAGGTCAGGAAGAATTTCCTGTAACGTCAACGGCCCATCTTCTTCTTTTCCTGCATGAAAAACCAAATCTGTTTTCTTGGGTCGCACGGCATCCCGCCTGTAGCGGTCGATGATTTTATTTCGCGCCACAGAAAAAAGCCAACTAGTCACCCGATCCAACGACTCGATGGTATCGTACCCCGCTACGAACTGATAGAATACGTCTTGCATGATATCTTCAGCTTCTTCGATTGAAGAAACACGGTTTCGGATAAAATTCAGAAGTTTATCTTTTTCGCGAAGAAATGTCTGTTCTTTTAATTGCATTACCAGGTTCACGGCTTCTTCCACTATTTTGTTTAAATGGTAAGACGCACATGGTTTTCATTTATTTTATGATAAACTTGAAAAAATCAACAGTCACTATAACTGGTCTAAGCAGCATATGGTTTCATATTCAGAATATTCGCTTGATCGTCCTGAAGGCCACCTCTATTATTATAGAGCCGGGCAAGGAAAGGAGGTATTATTGCTTTTTCATGGTTTTGGGCAAAATCACACCGCTTTTGACCCGCTTATAGAAACATTGACGGAAACCTTCACCCTGTATTCGTTCGACCTTTTCTTTCATGGAAAAAGTACGTGGTTGAAGGATGAAGAACCTCTGGAGAAGCAAGCCTGGAAATCTTTTATGACTGATTTCATACAAAAAAACAACATTGAAAAATTCTCCATTGGTGGTTTCAGTCTCGGTGGAAAGTTTGCCCTGGCCACAGCGGAAGCGTTTCCTGAAAAAACAAAAAAATTATTTCTATTTGCCCCCGATGGCATTCGTACCAATCCATGGTATAGTCTGGCTACCTATCCGCTTATCATAAGACGCTTATTCAAGAGCATGATCCATCAACCGGCAAGGTTTTTCTTTCTGGTTAAATTAACCGATCGGCTCAAGATCACAGACAAAAGCATGGCGAGGTTTGTCGAAAATCAGATGAACACGATTGAAAAACGTAAGCAGGTGTATTTCACTTGGGTTGTGTTCCGGCATTTGAAATTTAGCATGGAGCAATTGGGCTTGGTGATTGACAGGTACGCCATTTCAACTGTGATTGTAACGGGAAAATTTGACCATGTGATAAAATCAGAAAACATGCGCTATCTGGCAAATCATTCCAAACAGGTAGTTTTAAAGCAACTTGAATGTGGGCACAATAAATTGCTAAATCATCCCAGCCTTCCTAAAACCATCCTCGAATCCATGCATTCTGAGTAAAGAATTATTACTTTTGCCCATCTTTTAACACGTCTTCTTTTCCATGATCTTATTCTTTCGTTCGGAAGCCAACAAATTATATGCTGTTGGTACGGTGCAACCTTTGCCTTTGGAGGAAATCGAAAAACTCACATGGCTGTTTAGCGGAGCCAGGCACCTCCCCGACTCCCATGTCGCGGGTCCTTTTGTTGGGCCGCGAAAAGAAATGGTAACACCCTGGAGCACGAACGCTGTTGAGATCACCCAGAACATGGGCATTCCAGGAATTATTAGGATTGAAGAGTTTTTGATAACGAAGGGTGATCCCTCACTCGATCCTATGTTGCAACGCGTATATCAAACCGTAGATCAGGATATTTTTACAATCGATCATGCCCCTGATCCCATTGTTGACATTGATGACATTGAAAAGTATAGTAAGAAAGAAGGCCTGGCACTCAACAAAGAAGAAATCGATTATCTGAACAACGTAAGCGATCAACTTGGCCGCAAACTTACCGATAGCGAAGTGTTTGGATTCTCACAGGTAAACTCTGAACACTGCCGCCATAAAATATTCAACGGTACTTTTATTATCGATGGACAAGAAAAAGAAATGACCTTGTTCCAATTAATTAAAAAAACAGCTAAAGAAAATCCCAATTATATAATCTCTGCCTATAAAGACAACGTTGCTTTTGTGGAAGGGCCAAGCATTGAACAGTTTGCACCTTCACGTCAGGATGTGCCTGCCTACTTTGAAATAAAAAATATTGACTCCGTAATTTCCTTAAAAGCCGAAACGCATAATTTCCCAACTACTGTAGAGCCGTTCAACGGTGCGGCAACTGGTTCGGGTGGTGAAATTCGCGATCGACTTGCGGGAGGAAAGGGTTCTCTTCCGCTTGCCGGTACGGCAGTGTACATTACTTCATATCCACGTTTGGAAAATGGAAGATCATGGGAGAAAAATTTACCTGAACGCAAATGGTTATATCATAATCCGACGGAGATTTTGATCAAAGCATCAGATGGTGCTTCTGATTTTGGAAATAAATTTGGCCAACCGCTAATCAGCGGAAGCGTGTTGACCTTCGAACATGTTGAAGAAGGGAAGCACTATGGGTTTGATAAGGTGATCATGATGGCGGGCGGTATTGGCTTTGGTAAAAAAGAAGACAGCCTGAAAGCTCATTTAAAAACGGGAGACAAAATCGTTTTGCTTGGTGGTGATAATTATCGCATCGGTATGGGCGGTGGTGCAGTGTCTTCTGTTGCAACGGGCGAATATGCAAATGCTATTGAACTCAACGCTATTCAACGTTCCAATCCGGAGATGCAAAAGCGCGTGATGAACGCAATCCGCGCCATGGTTGAGTCAGAAAACAATCCCATCATTACCGTACACGATCATGGTGCCGGTGGACATTTAAATTGCTTCTCCGAATTATTGGAAGAAACTGGTGGCACCATTCACCTGGATAAACTCCCGGTAGGAGATCCCACACTATCTGACAAAGAACTGATCAGCAATGAATCGCAAGAGCGAATGGGCTTAGGTATTCATGAAAAAGATTTAGAAACATTACAAAAGGTTTCCGACCGTGAGCGCGCACCCATGTATGTTGTAGGTGAAGCCACAGGCGATCATACATTTGTTTTTGGAAAAAATAGTGAATCGAGAAAGCCCATCAATTTTGCTGTTGATCATTTACTTGGATCATCGCCCAAAACAATTCTTACGGATGCAACCATTGAAGTAAATCGCGACAGTATTTCGTATGACGAAAATAAACTGACGGAATACGTTGAACAGGTTTTGCAATTAGAAAGTGTGGCCTGCAAAGATTGGCTTACCAATAAAGTCGATCGTTCGGTAACCGGAAAGGTAGCCACACAACAAACCTGTGGCCCCATTCAATTACCCTTGAATAATGTGGGCGTGATGGCGCTTGACTTTTCAAGTAACAAAGGTGTAGCAACCGCCATCGGTCACGCCCCTGGCCCTTCGATGATTGATCCTGTTGCCGGAAGTAAACTCGCTATCGCAGAAGCCTTGACAAATATTGTATGGGCTCCACTAACGCATGGCCTTAAAGGTGTTTCGCTAAGCGCGAATTGGATGTGGCCGTGTAAAAACCCAGGTGAAGATGCACGTCTCTATAAAGCCGTTGAGGCCGTGAGTGACTTTGCCTGTAAACTCGGCATCAACATTCCTACCGGAAAAGATTCACTCTCCATGACACAGAAATATCCCGATGGAAGCATCGTGATAGCGCCGGGCACGGTTATCATTTCTGCAGGAGCTGAAGTAGAAGACATTACCCGCACCGTTAGTCCTGCACTTCAACCTGTAATAGGTTCGCAGCTTTTATACATCCCCTTCTCAAAAGAAAAATTATCGTTGGATGGAACAAGCTTTGCGCAAGTGCTTAACAAACTTGGCAATGTAGTATCAAGTGTAGACGATGTTCAATATTTCGCCAACGCTTTTAATGCCCTTCAAGTACTCATCAAGAAGAAGCATATCCTGGCAGGTCACGACATCTCTTCAGGAGGATTGATCACAGCCTTGCTTGAAATGTGTTTTCCTGTTCCTGAGATAGGATTAACATGTACGATTGAACAGAAGGATTCAGATTTAATTACGTTATTATTCAATGAACGACCCGGTGTACTTGTTCAAGTAGAAAGTATTGATCCTATTTATACCGAACTATCCTTGCAAGGTATTGCGTTTGAAAAAATTGGTACCATCACCAACACTCGTTCACTCCTTGTGAATGACAATTCATTTGACATTGATGCATTGCGCGACACGTGGTTCAAGACATCTTATTTACTGGATGCCGAACAAAGGCCACAAGCACATGCATCAAAACGTTTTTCAAATTATAAACTACAGGCACTTGAGTATACATTCCCTTCCGCATTTGATGGCACTTTCAAACATTACGGAATTGATTCAACAAGAAGAAAAGCAAGTGGTGTAAGAGCAGCCATCATTCGTGAAAAAGGTGTGAATGGCGACCGCGAAATGGCTTACTCACTTTACCTCGCCGGCTTTGATGTAAAAGATGTTCACATGACCGATCTCGTATCGGGGCGTGAAGATCTCAGCGATGTGAACCTGATCGTTTTCGTAGGAGGGTTTTCCAATTCCGATGTGCTCGGATCTGCAAAAGGTTGGGCGGGGGCATTCTTATACAACGCAAAAGCAAAACAATCGCTGGATAATTTTTACAATCGTAAAGACACCTTAAGCTTAGGTGTATGCAATGGTTGTCAATTAATGATGGAACTTGGGTTGCTCGACCGCACATGGAAAGAGCATCCAAAAATGCATCACAATGGATCGGGCAAATTTGAATCTACTTTTGTTAATGTGACCATTCCAAAAAATGATTCTATCATGTTGAAAAGCTTATCAGGCACACGGCTAGGGGTGTGGGTAGCCCATGGTGAAGGCCGGTTTATACTTCCTGAAGGACATAAAGATAAAATGAATATTGTAGGACACTATAGCAATGCCGAATACCCAGCAAACCCGAACGATTCTGATTTAGCCACTGCTGCAGTCTGTTCAAACGATGGTCGTCATCTCGCCATAATGCCACACATAGAAAGATCGCTGTTTCCCTGGAACTGGCCACATTATTCTTCGGAGCGTAGGAATGACCAAATATCGCCTTGGATGGACGCTTTTATCAATTCCTTAAATTGGATTAAGAACCCATAACAATTATTTAACAAAACCAACCCTTTCGTTGTTGTTGAAGAATTGAATTTGGACTATATTCAACTTTCAGTAAACATGGTTGGTCTATGAAGAAAGCATATCTACTTATTGTTATCCCCATTATTTTTGTCGGATGTCTGGGATATAAAGAGTTACCTGTAGAGTACGATTACAGTTACAAAGGAAACTTTAAAAAATATCGCACCTTCGATAT
>JBBRKB010000153.1:0-8511 GCA_038218385.1 Cytophagales bacterium
CCCCCGCTGGCGGGGGTAGGGGGTGGGAATATTTAACTCCATTTAAATAAAAAACATACCAGCCTCACCAACGGAATACTCCACTATTTTTTGACTTGGTATTATTCATGTATTTTACCTGCATGAATGATCCCTACATCCGGACAGCCAAATCAATTAAACAACCACCAGCAACATTCCTCCGGAGACTTACACATTTAGGTCCAGGCTTTATCTTGTCTGCTGCTATTGTTGGTTCTGGCGAATTGATTGCCACAACTACATTAGGTGCGCATGCAGGTTTTGTTACTTTCTGGGTGGTGATCGTTAGCTGCTTGCTGAAAGTTATTATCCAAATAGAAGTAGGAAAATACACGGTTCTTTCTGGGAAGACAGCCATGCAGATTATCAACGAACTTCCAGGGCCGATGATTAACAGAGCCCGATGGTCGAGTTGGTTTATGCTGTTGCTCATGTTTCTTAAATTTTTACAGATGGGTGGGATAGTCGGTGGTGCTGCCATTATTATCAACATGGCCTTTCCGTCCATTGATGTTGTACTCGCGTGCTTCATCGTAGTTGTGATTGTGGCCCCACCTGTCATTGTTGGTTACTATAAAGTGGTGGAGAGTTTATCATTGATTATGATAAGTCTTTTCACTGTACTAACATTTGCCGCATTGTATTATTTGAAATACACACCGTATGATTTCAGTTTTCAGGATGTGTTAAGCGGCCTGCAATTCCGGCTGCCTCAGCAGTCAGTTTTAATTGCCATTGCCGCATTTGGTATTACGGGCGTTTCGGGTGAAGAAATTATTTACTACAACTATTGGTGCCTTGAAAAAGGATATGCGCGATTTGCAGGTCCAAAAGAAGATACCATCGAATGGGAGAGACGCGCTAAAGGATGGATCAGAACAATGAAGCTTGATGCCGTTGCTGCCATGATTGTTTACACGGCTGTGACGGCAGCGTTCTATTTATTGGGAGCATCCGTATTACATGCAAGGGGAGATTTTCCGGAAGACTTTCGGTTGATCGAAACATTGTCATCCATTTACACAACTTCATTAGGCCCGGGCGTAAAAGTCTTTTTTCTGATTGGTGCATTTATGGTTTTACTTTCAACGACCTTCAGTGGATTAGCTTCCTGGACACGACTCTTCCCGGATATATTTAGTCAGTTGGGGTGGTTGAACTTTAATGATGTGAAATTAAGAAAGCGTTGGGTGGCTGTGCTGGCTGTCGTTTTTCCTTTTTGTTGGGCACTGTTGTATGCGTTTGTAAAACTTCCGTTGTTAATGGTTTTGTCAGGAGGTATTGTAGGTGCTTTTATTTTATTTATTGTGGCATACACCGCCATCGATATTCGGTTTACTAAAACTGAAAAGGCTTTTACATCCGGATTTGCGTATGACCTCTTGCTTTGCTTTAGCGTGATGTCGATTGTTTTTTTAGGAGGATATGCCTTGTGGAGTTTAATGTAGAAAAACTACATATCACCTATTTTGGGTTATAAAATTCCAAACCAATTTTTCATTTCGTATATACAGCACCATCTCATTTTCTACTTAAGATGTGTCACAAGCGGACAAAACTGATCGAAGATGAAACAGTCGGTCATTTGAAGTATGGCCATACCGTGACTAGTGGTTGCAAGCCCTCATTTGGCGTGATTTTGGTTATGCTTTTAAAAATTAAAATTCACTGAAATGGATAAACGCTACGCTAATTTTTAATGATTGATTAATGTATGGGTAGGGGAAAGATTGATTTGAGCTCACTTGATAAAGATTATCTGGTGACACTCGTAGCGGAACTGCAAGACAGACTCCAACAAAAAGAAGTGAATTTAAAAAATGTTAAATCGAAGCTAAGCGTCACTCGCCAACGTCTTCAAAAACTGCAGCATGTTGTTAGGTATCAGCGTGAGCGGATCATTGAATTAACGTGAATAAATTTTGTGCTGAATAAATTTGAATGTGGTACCTTGAGCCAAATCACATTCAATCACGCATGGAAACAAATAATGCTATTCAACGAAGGGAATTTTTAACAAAGACCTTGCTCGTACCGAGCCTTGTAACCTTGTCCACTGTTTCATCGCGGTGTAATTCTAAAGCTGAAAATTTGCCCCCGGCAGCAGGAGCCCTTACGGTACAAAATATTATAGACCTTATCATAAAAGATATTCCAGGTGCGCCATTTCCCAAAACGGTTGACACTTTGAAAAGTGGTGATGGTGCTGTAGTAGTCACTGGCATTGTTACCACCATGTTTGCCACTATTGATGTAATCAAAAAGGCCATCGACTTAAAAGCAAATTTCATCATAGCCCATGAGCCCACATTTTATAATCACCTCGATGAAACAGAATGGCTTAAAAGCAGTGATGTGTTCATGTATAAAATGGATTTGTTAAATAAGCACGGTATAGTAGTGTGGCGCTGTCACGACTACATACATTCCTTTAAACCCGATGGTGTATTAATGGGTGTGCTTAAGAGAATGGGTTGGGAAAAATTTTATGACAGCACGAACCCGAATGTGATTACGATTAAGGAAACTACTCTAGGTGAGGTAGCAACATTGGCGAAGAAAAATTTAGGGATAAAACAATTACGAATAGTTGGCTCCACTGACCAATCGTGCAAACGCATCGCATTGTTGCCGGGTGCCGCGGGAAGAAAAGCGCAAATCAATACGTTGATATCTGAAAAACCCGATGTATTGATAGTAGGTGAAGTGAGCGAATGGGAAACAGCTGAGTATATTCGCGATGCGCAAGCCATGGGCATTCATACAGCATTGATTGTATTGGGGCATGCAGTAAGTGAAGAACCCGGAATGGAATGGATGGTGCCTTGGTTAGAACCAAAGGTGCCAACTTTAAAAGTCACTCACATTCCTTCACAAAATCCATTTACTTTTATTTAGAAATAAGGATTGCAAATTTGACGCATCCAAGGCGAGGTGAAAGGACATTATTCCTTCACCGCCTCAACTGATTTTAAGGAAACCAATTTTCCCTTGTTGCCCCAACTGTTAAGAATGTAATTCATCACGTCTGCTACCTCCTGATTGTTCAAGCCAGGTGCAGGCATAACGTTGTTATAGGTTTGTCCATTCACCGTGATCTCACCCTCCAGACCAAACTTTATGGCATGAATTGCCTTCTGTGGATTCTTCATTAAGAAATCAGAACCGGCAAGCGGAGGGAAGGCACCTTCCATTCCTTTGCCATCTACCAAGTGGCAGGTGACGCATAACTCCGTGTACACTTCTTTCCCCCGCGCCATACTTTTCGACAGTTCACCATCTTGATAGGGAACAAAGGCGGTGGAAAATAAAATGCTTGCGCAAAAAATCAAGACGAACCAAAAGCGTGACATGATAGTATAAGTTTGTGTGTTTGTTTATTTTTATTTTCCTGCAGGGATTATCCGAACAAGTTTTTTGCCTTCAGCCGCTACATATAAGTAGCCATCTTGTCCTTGGGCTACGGTTCGTATGCGGCCTAAGCCTTCGAGGAGTTTTTCTTTATGAACCACTTTGCCATCCTCAAGTTCAAGCCGTTCAATGTTTTTAAATTTCAAACTGCATACAATAATATTGCCTTTCCATTCAGGATACTTGTCACTGGTTACAAAAACTAAATTGCTTGTCGCAATAGAGGGTCGCCAAAACATTATGGGCTGTTCAATGCCCGCCATTACTGTATCTTTTGTTAAAACGGTGCCATCATAATTTATGCCATACGAAATTTTTGGCCAGCCATAATTTTTTCCCTTGCTGATAATGTTCAACTCATCGCCACCCATTGGGCCATGTTCTGTTTCCCACATTTCACCTGTTGTTGGATTCAATGCAAGACCTTGTGGATTTCTATGACCGTATGAATAGGCAGCTTTTACAGCACCGGGTGTATTCACAAAAGGATTGTCTTTTGGTATCGTTCCGTCATCGTGGATGCGATAGACTTTTCCATTGCACGTTTCAAGAGATTGCGCCTTTTCCTTTTCGCCACGCTCGCCAATGGAGAAATATAAAAAGCCTTGCTTGTCAAACTCCATGCGTGCGCCAAAATGGTTTCCGCCGGTAGTAAAAGGATAACCTTTAAACAGTATTTGCTGCTCTACTAATGTATTGTCTTTCAACTTTGCGCGCATGATGTAAGTCATCCCACCTTCTTCACCTTTTTTATCCGCCACGGCAGCATACGAAATGTATAGCCAGCCATTCTTTTCATAGTTAGGATGCAATTCCAGGTCAAACAACCCGCCTTGCCCTCGCGTATATACTTTTGGTACACCCTTCACCGGTTCGCTCAACACTTTATCATTTCTGATCACCCGAAGTTCACCCGCTTTATCGGTTATGAGGATGTCCCCATTTGGTAGAAACGCAAGTCCCCACGGCACCTTGATATCGGTGTCAATGGTATCAAGGGTAAAAGCCAGCTTTTCTGACTGTATCGTTTGTTGCGCTAGTGATCTATTGGTGCATAACAATGAACCGAGTAGAACAAAAGTCCATACAAAGTGTGGAGCGAATTTCATGGAAACAAGAGTTAATGTGGCCAAGTATAATTAAAAAACCCTTTAGGGCAAGCAAATAGTTGATGACGCTATTATTATAAGGGATAAACCTTCAGAATGTGTCAGGATATTGCTTAAAAATTAGATGATCCGGGCAAATGTTACGAGATTAAACGTTATTTGTATTTGAAAATCACACCTCTATGAAAAGAGTTCTCTGCTTATTGTTTTTGGTTATGAATATTTTGTCAGCATCTGCTCAAAAGCCTAAAGAGATAATGTATGTAGGTACGTTTGGGGTGAGAGGAAGCGAAGGTATTTATGTTCTTGAGTTTGACAGGGTCAAAGGACGGTTCAAAAAAATTCAAACTGTAAAAACACCCGAAAGTCCTTCGTTCCTGGCCATACATCCCTCAGGTAAATATCTTTACTCTGCAAATCGTGGCGCGATAGAAGAGATGCAAAACTCAGGTTCGCTGAGTTCATTTAAGATAGATCCAAAGACGGGCATGCTCACGTTGCTGAACCAACGTCCTTCGTATGGCAATGGACCTGCCCATATTAGTTTTGATAAAACCGGAAAGTGGCTTTTTGTTTCCAACTACGCTGAAGGAAATTTCGTTATCATTCCCGTGTTTGATGATGGACTGTTGGGATCAAGTTCAGATTCACGCAAACACATTGGTAAGAGTATTAATCCAGAACGCCAGCAGAAATCGTTCGTTCATTCTGCGCTGCCTAGTCCTGATAATAAATTTGTGCTCGTTGCTGATCTCGGTGCTGATGAGGTTCATAGTTATAAGTTTGATTCAAGTTCCGGAAGAATTATATCAGATGGAAGCTCCGTATTAAAAGTAAAACCTGGGAGTGGCCCGCGGCACTTCACGTTTCATCCCAATGGAAAATTTGTGTATTTGGCTGAAGAGCTTATCTCGTCCGTTGCTGTTTTGGGTTATGATGCACCTTCCGGAAAATTGAAAGTATTGAAAGATAGTATACCCGCATTACCCGAAGAGTTTGAAGGCAAGAACACCGCTGCTGATATCCATACGGATCCGAAAGGCAGCTATCTCTATATGTCAAACCGAGGTCTTGATGCGATCTCTATTTTCTCAATTAATAAAACGGGCATGATAAATTTAGTGGGACAACAGGACACTAAAGGAAAGACACCGCGTAATTTTTTGGTTGATTTGAAAGGTGACTTTGTATTTGTAGCCAATCAGGATACCGATAACATTGTTATTTTCAGACGCGATCAGAAAACAGGGAAACTAAAACCTACTGGACAGGAGGTAAAAATTCCATCACCTGTTTGTTTGAAAATGATTACGGTAAAATAATCGCATTACGACAGAGTCATTGTGTCATTTTTAAAAAAAGACATCATGATGATTCAGAGAATTATCGTCTGCCTATTTCTCTCCTTTTGCATTTCGTCAATGGTTTTCCCCGACTTTGAAGATTATGGTTTAGGTTGTTTTCTGCTTGCAGGAAGCGAAGAGTACAACGTTGCGCCAAAGTGAGTTCTTGAACTTCTGACTTTCTTGTTAACTTACGTGCAATTTTTAATTGAACTATGAGCGCGATAGTAGCACCTTCCTTACTGGCTTCCGATTTTGCAAACCTCGAACGCGAGGTGAAGATGATAAACGAAAGCGATGGCGACTGGATCCACATAGATATCATGGATGGAGTATTTGTTCCCAATATTTCAATGGGGCTGCCTGTTGTTGAAGCAATAAAGCGGCATGCAAAAAAAGTAATGGATGTGCACTTGATGATTGTGCAGCCTGAAAGATTTGTTGAAGCATTTCGAGATGCAGGGGCAGATTACATTTCTGTTCATATTGAAGCCTGCCCGCACCTGCATCGCAATATCCAACAGATTCAATCCCTTGGCGTGAAAGCAGGCATTGCCATCAATCCCCATACACTTGTCTCTTCGTTGGAATATGTAATTGCCGATGCTGATCTGGTCAATGTCATGTCGGTTAATCCAGGCTTTGGTGCGCAGAAGTTTATTGAATTTACCTATGACAAGGTTCGTGAATTGAAAAATCTAATTGAGAAAAAGGGTTCCAAAGCATTAATAGAAATTGATGGTGGAGTAAATATGGACAATGCCAGCAAATTATTGAAAGCGGGTGCCGATGTGTTGGTCGCTGGAAATTTTGTATTCAGTTCTCAGAATCCGAAAGGTGTGATCAGTCAGTTGAAATCACTTTAGTTGTTTTAAAATTTTAACATATCACCTTTCGTGTTGCGCAAAACAGGCAAGGTATTTGTCCTGATGCAGGCTGTCATATATCAACATGTTCTATGAATCGAACGCTACTTTACCTCGTTGTATTTTTTTCCTTCACAGCCTGCTCACACTCGGTTACGCGTGTGGATCCTGCTACTGAAATTGACTTAAGTGGCAGATGGAATGACACGGACTCACGTAAGGTTGCCGATCAAATGATTTATGATCTTTTCAATTCAACAACCTTTAAAGAATATACGCAGCAGTTAAATCGTAAACCTGCCATCGTGATGGGCTTGATCAAGAACCGTACTTCTGAACACATTGACGCTAACAATTACATTCGCAAATTTGAAATCGTGATCCATAATTCCGGCATGGCCACATTGGTAGAATCAGAAGAATTCAGAGATAAGCTACGTAAAGAACGTCTCGATCAGCAAGACTTTGCTGATCCCTCAACGGTAAAGCAGTTTGGCCATGAGATAGGGGCAGACCTCATGTTGTTTGGCGAGATGACTTCCGAGACGGATGTTTATAATAAAAAACGTGTGGTCAACTACATTACCACATTGTACCTCACCGATATTGAAACCAATAAGCGCGTGTGGTATGGCCAGAACGAAATTAAAAAATTTGTAAAAAACTGATCCAGCGATGTCCGGTAAAATCAAGGTATCGGTCATGATTGGGTTTTTCACACTCTTATGCTGTGCTTGCACAAATACCAATTATTATCAAAAGCATTATTCGTTCAATCAGTTGTTTGAGCAAGGTGATTTACAAAATGCCCTCACATCCCTCAACAAAAATGATCAGCTCGCCAACAGCAAAAGCAAATTTATCTTCTACGTGAATAAAGGTTTGCTGCTTTCGGTACTTGGGAAATATGCAGAGAGCAATGCCTTTTTTGAAAAAGCGTTTCTCTTCGGTGAAGATTACAGGATTAACTATGTAAATGAAATGGCTTCCTACCTCACCAATCCCACTATTACTTTGTACAGAGGAGAAGATCATGAGCACCTCATGGTACTCTATTTTAAAGCAATCAATTATCTTAAAATGAACCAGCCCGAAGAAGCTTTGGTGGAGTGCAGGAGATTGAATATTCGGTTGCAACAACTGAGTGACAAATACACATCGGAAAATAAATATCAGCGAGATGCTTTCGTTCACAATTTGATGGGTATCATCTATCAGTCCTCAAAAGATTACAACAACGCCTTTATCGCCTACCGAAATGCGTTGGCCGTGTATGAAGACGACTACGCCCGACTGTTCCATATGAAAGTGCCTGAACAATTGAAAAAAGATGTATTGAACACGGCTTACCGGACAGGATTCTATGATGAATTTGAATATTATAAAACACAATTTGGAATGGAAGATTACATTCCTTCTTTACCGGAAGCTGAGTTAGTATTTTTCTGGCATAATGGTTTGGGGCCTATAAAAGATGAGTGGAGTGTAAACTTTGCTATCATGAAGCAAGCGAACAACACCATTATGTTCTCTAATGATGCACTGGGTTTGCAATTTCCTTTTTATGTTGAAGATGAAAACCAACGAAACAGTCTGAATAATTTAGAAGTTTTTCGCGTGGCCTTCCCTCTCTATGTTGAGCGACCTTTATATTTTCATGAAGGAAATATTGTACTTGATTCAATACATTATCCTGTGGAGTTGGCAGAAGACATCAACAAGATTGCGTTTCATAGTCTACGCGAACGAATGGTGCTTGAG
>JBBRKB010000154.1:0-8510 GCA_038218385.1 Cytophagales bacterium
CTTTCATTGTTCAATAAATAGCGAATGGTTTTCTCTTTTTTTGATAGCAAGTTTATACCGCCATGATCTGTTCCCACCCATATAACATTGTGGTCACCAATAACAATATTTCTAACAATGTCAGACTTGAGTTTAAATTGGGTAGAGAACGTGCTGTAGTGTTCCAACACATGGGCTTGGGTATCAAAAAAGAAAACTCCCCGGTTCTGATTTCCAACAAAAATCCAGACGTCACCATCATTGTCAACGCGAAGGTTATAATCAAATGAATCGTTGGGATACAGTTTTATAAATTCATCGTTGCTGTATACAACCTCCAGCGTATTGCCGTCAATTTTTTCGAAAAGACCATCCTTGTAGATGATCCAAAAATTATGATCTTTATCCTCGCCTATGGAATTCACAACGTGATTTTCGCGCGACCGTATGTGAATGGTTTTGTTTGTAGTGAGGTCATATTGAAAAATGCCTTGAGTTTGATGTAAAAACCAGTACTTGCCCGAACTGGCTTTTGTTATGTTTAAAATAAGTCCTTCGGGGATAGAAAATTCCCGTAGAAGACGGTTATAATTTTGCGTATACTTTTCAGCAGTAGGATCGTATACGCTTATGCCGAAATGGGTGTAGGCCCATATCTTCCCTTTAGGATCTTCAAAGAGCTTAATGACATTGTTGCTAATGAGGGATGAAGAATCTTTAGCATAGCTGCGAAAAACTTTAAAGTTGTATCCATCATAGCGGTTGAGCCCGGAGGCCGTACCTATCCAGATGAAGCCGCGTGAATCACGAAGGAAGCAATTAACCTGATTATGTGAAAGACCATTATTGGCATCCAGTCGAGAAAATTTATACCGATCCTGGGCGTTCAATGACCTCCCCATCAGTAGCAAACAAATCACGAACAGCAACCGCATTTTAATCATACCCTCTTATATCGTCTCCAATTTATAAAAAAAAATAGTGGTCAAGAGTGTAAAAGAGAATTCACAAGAAAACAAAATATAATCCTAATAGCTAAAAAAAGGCAGCTCTCCCCCACTCATGTCGCTCTTGCTCCGTCCATAATTCAGGAAAGAACATTATTTTTTGAAAGCGCGGTGGAAGGTATTTTTGCCAGTTGGTACCTCCCGTTGCTTTAATATCTTCAGGATCTTTATGTAAATATTTAGCGGCGGATTTTAAATGTGATAGTGGCCAGATTACATTGGCGAAAGAGTCGTACGACCGAAGCAGCTCAACGATTTCCTTTCGCTGAGGCGATAATGAAAATTTGGTTTTAAAAAGACTATGCAAATTTGAATGTTGATATTTCTGTGCTGCTTCATAAAATGTGTCTTTGTATTTCATTTCAAATTGCTGCAAGGTCAATGTCTTCTTTCCCGAAGCGAGTTCCGTAGCACCACTTCGCCAATACAATTTTTCCAATAATTCCGAAACGTCTGATTCGTCAGTCAATTCATTCTTATGTTCAAATGAAACCAGGTTGATCAATTCGGTGGATCCGATTTCAATCAAACGATATTGCATAGATTGAAAACCACTGGAAGGAAGCAGCGCCATTCTGAATTTCAAAAACTGATCTTTCTCAAGTCCATCCACCATGATGTCAAAAGATTCCGATAGGTTTTTTAAGTAGCGAACAATCCGCCCCAGTCGGTTGATAAAAAACGTCTCATCTAAATCTTTCTTCTGCGCGATCTGCTCCATCTCATGTAGCACCAACTTGAAATACAATTCAGTAATCTGATGGTACATGATAAAAACCTTCTCATCTGGAAATTGTGTTTTGGGATTCTGAAGACTTAACAAGGTATCCAGATGGATGTAGTCCCAATAGGTGAGGTAATCTGCATAGAGCAATCCATCGAGGTAAGACGATAAATCCTGGCCCATCACATCATACTTCTCCTGAAGTTTTTTGAGTTGTATAATCAAATGCGGGTCTACCTTGTCTTCTCCCATTTATTAGTAGATTTAGGTATGTAAATTTGATTTATAAATCATTAATACCAAAACTTATGGATGATCATCAAACACCTAAAAAAACCATCACCAAATCGATGAAGCAGGATGTGTTTGAGCATCCCGATTTTTATTCCATCGATGATCTCTACACAGAAGAGCACAAACTCATTCGTAGCAGCATTCGTCATTTTGTAAAACGTGACATTTCTCCTTACATCGAAGACTGGGCCCAGCAGGCATACTTCCCGTATGATATTGTAAAAAAGTTTGGGGACATTGGAGCTTTTGGTCCGACTATTCCGAGTGAATATGGTGGTGGTGGTCTCGACTACATTGCCTATGGTCTCATCATGCAAGAAATTGAACGCGGTGATTCGGGCATGCGCTCTACAGCATCGGTGCAAGGTAGCCTGGTGATGTATCCTATTTATAAATTTGGAAGTGAAGCGCAACGAAAAAAGTATTTACCAAAACTCGCTTCGGGTGAATGGCTTGGTTGCTTTGGTTTAACAGAACCGGATCACGGAAGCAATCCTTCCGGCATGGTCACCAACTTTAAAGACAAAGGCGATCACTACGAATTAAACGGAGCAAAGATGTGGATTTCCAATTCACCAAAAGCAGAGGTAGCCGTGGTATGGGCCAAGAATGAAGAAGGCAGAATCCACGGACTCATTGTCGAGCGAGGAATGGAAGGATTTTCTACACCGGAAACGCATGGCAAGTGGTCGCTACGTGCAAGCACTACGGGTGAACTTGTGTTTGATAACGTTAAGGTGCCAAAAGAAAATCTTCTGCCCGGAAAAAGTGGATTGGGCGCTCCACTTTTGTGCCTCGATTCCGCCCGCTATGGTATCGCATGGGGAGCTATCGGTGCTGCTATGGATTGTTATGAATCGGCCAGACGATACGCAGCAGAGAGAATTCAATTTGGCAAACCTATCGCATCGTTTCAGTTGATCCAGAAAAAACTAGCTGAGATGTTGACCGAAATCACAAAAGCACAACTGCTCAATTGGCGGCTCGGCACGTTAATGAATGAAGGCAAAGCCACCACACAACAGATCTCATTAGCGAAACGTAACAATGTAAATGTAGCGCTGGAAATTGCGCGTGAAGCAAGACAGATTCATGGCGCAATGGGCATCACAGGAGAATATCCCATCATGCGACACATGATGAATTTAGAATCTGTGATAACCTACGAAGGCACACATGACATCCATCTGTTGATATTGGGAAATGAGATCACGGGGATTCCGGCGTTTAGTTAAAAATTATTGTTTGTGTCATAATGAATTCAATCTTTCTTAAATTGCTATTTCAATATTAATCTAAACTGTTTAACACATGAAAGTATTATTAGAAATAAAGGATGATAAAGCTGATTTCGTTTTAGAAGTATTAAAAAATTTCTCATTTGTTAAGGCAAGACCGCTTACAAATGAGTCCAATCTACTTCATGAAATCGAAGAGGCAGTTAATAATGTGAATCTTGCAAAGGAAGGAAAAATTGAAGCCAAGCCCCTTACCGAGTTGCTGGATGAGCTATAGAGTCGTTACAATTGATCCCTTTGATAAACAACTTAAGCGACTTGTTAAAAAATCCCATCACTTAAGAACGAAATGCAGACTCTGGGTAACCTATTGGCAAGGAAACCTAACACAGGAATCTCATTAGGTAATAACTGTTACAAAATCCGAATTGCAATTGCATCAAAAGGAAAGGGCAAGTCAGGAGGAGCAAGAATCATCACACACCTGTATGTAACAAGGAATACTGTTTACCTCCTTACTATCTACGATAAATCTGAACAGGAAAACATCAACGATCAAAAAATCCTTGATCTTCTAACTAATATCAAAGATTAACGTCCTTCCTAATATTTCAGCTTGTTACTCTCCAACATATGCCGTAAACGTTACAGCCTGCACAGGATTGACGGGATCATTGGAGTAAACCGTAACGCGTTTCTGTTGCGTACCTTGGCGGTTCTGTGGATTGAATTCTATCGTCAAGGTTGTGCTCTCTCCTGCTTTCAAAACTTTTTTGTTTGCTGTTGATTTTATACACGTACAATTACCTTGCACTTCACGAATCAGCAAATCACTTTTGCCGGCGTTATAGATCGTCACGTCTTTTGAACTTGCAACATTCTGCTTTATCCGCCCCATCTCAACCGTTCCATCTGAGATAAGCAGGCGTGGTGCCCTGGCTATTTCATCAGGTGTGGGTGTTCCAAAAAATTCTTCCAATGTTGCGTACACTGAAAACGATTTGATGGGTTGCAATTCATCATCGGTATAGATTTCAACATTGTCAGATTGAAAGCCATACCTGTTTTTTAATTTTCCATTGTAGCTGACGCGAAGTTTTCCTTTCTCACCGGGTTGCAATATTTCAGGGATAGCTTCCGCCCGGATATAATTAGGCGATGATGCTTTTAAAAATTTAATGGGCTTAGTGCCACTGTTCATAATCGGAAACTCGCGCATAGCGAACTCATCTTTGTTGAAGACCTTACCTAAATTGAAAGAAGACACCATCATTTTCCAATGACCATTGGATGTTCTGAACTCAGCATCAGAAGGTCCTGAATCCGTGCCACTACTCACGTTGCCCTTGATTTGGAGAATGAGAGGATTGGAATCAAAGTCGGTAGTTACGGTTAATGATTTGTTGAAAAATCCCGGTCTGCCCTTCGGGTTGAAACTGGCTTGCACAAAACCCACTTTGCCAGGAAGGATGGCATCCCGCGACCAATCAGGTGTCGTACAGCCACAGGAAGCTTGAACAGATAAAATTTTTATCGGACGGTTGGTCAGGTTGGTGAAATCAAATTGATAAATGGCTGGTTCTGACTGGCCAATGTACCCAAAGTCATGAATATCTTCTACAAATTGAAGTGGCTTAGCTTGCTGTGCATTGACCCACAAGGGTAAACTAATCAGTAAAAAAAATAATCGCTTCATTCTTCCCGTTTTTTGTTTGTAAAGTTAAAACATAATTCGGTTAAACATTATTTTGTTTATTTGCCAAAAAATATGGCACGGATACTTACAGGAATACAAAGCAGTGGAAAGCCGCATCTGGGAAATCTACTAGGTGCGATTATTCCGGCAATTGAATTGTCAAAAAATAAAGGCAATGAGTCGTTGTTCTTTATTGCCGATCTACATTCACTCATCAGCATTAAAGATGCTGCGTTACGCATTCAAAATGTGCAGGCCGTGGCAGCCGCCTGGTTGGCTTTTGGTTTTGATGAAGATAAGAATTATTTCTACCGCCAGTCACGCATTCCAGAAGTATGCGAGTTGACGTGGTACCTCAATTGCATCACGCCCTATCCGATGTTGGCCAATGCACATTCATTTAAAGATAAGTCCGAAAAACTTTCAGATGTAAACGCGGGTTTATTCACGTACCCCGTGCTGATGACAGCCGACATTATTTTGTACGATGCGAATTTTGTTCCTGTCGGCAAAGATCAAAGGCAACATCTTGAAATGGCACGTGATATTGCGACAACGTTCAATACTTTATACGGAGAAACATTTGTAGTTCCAGAAGCAAAAATCGAAGAACAGGTGATGACCGTTCCCGGAAAGGATGGACAAAAGATGAGCAAGTCTTACAACAACACCATCGATATTTTTCTTCCTGAAAAACAACTTCGGAAAGAGGTGATGTCGATTGTCACGGACAGCACACCCGTTGAAGAGCCAAAGAACCCGGACACCGATAATGTGTTCGCGATTTATTCCCTTATCGCTTCTGAAGATCAAAAGGAAACCTTGCGTATGAAATACCTTGAGGGAAACTTTGGCTACGGAAATGCCAAACAAGAATTATTTGAGTTGATCATGGATAAATATGCAAAGGAACGTGAGTTATTCAATCATTACATCAACAACCCTGATGAATTAGAAAACAAATTAAAACAAGGTGAAGACAAGGCACGCAACATCGCGAACGATGTATTGTCGCGCGTTCGGAAAAAATTAGGATTTAGCTAAAATAGATTTTAACCGAGGGCATTTCCCCATACAACCTTCGTGGTATTTTTATCAACCTTCAGAACAATCCGTGGTGGACTTGAAACGAGGCTAAGCTTAGGTTCTTTTCCGGGATAGTCGTCAGACTCTACAATAACACCTTCGTCCAGATAGGCTATTGGAAGCAGTACATCATTATCGGGGCATATCTTATCGTGAACCTCCTGAAGAACGCCCTCCAGGTAGTGTCCGTATTCATCCTGAAATTTATCTTCAAGCTCATGGAGTTCCTCTTCCAGGTCATCATATTTGGGATTGTTGTAGTCAAGTGCCTCCAACTCTTTTTTCTTCTTTTCCAATGCAACCAAGGCCTTATCAAGTGCTTTGCTATCCATTTCAGTTTTTTTGTGCAAAGATTGAATAATTCACCTGAATACGAAACAAAATTTTAATAATAACCTATTGTGATTTGAAGGCTAATTAACGCTTCATGCAATCGAAATAATCCTGAAATTTCAACCATTATCCCGCACAATACCTATCCTATTTACTACATTTATCCTAACCTAAATGTGCTGCGATGAACGAAGATTTTTTGCCTTTGAAAGGCACTGACTATTTGGAATTTTATGTAGGCAATGCCAAGCAAGCCGCGTATTATTATCAACATGCTTTTGGCTTTCAATTGATCGCCTACGCTGGCCCCGAAACGGGAGTGCGTGACCGCGCATCGTATGTTATCCAGCAGGGGAAAATCAGGTTGGTGCTAACCACAAGTTTGCATGCCGATTCCGAAATATCAGATCATGTGAAAAAACATGGCGATGGTGTAAAGGTTCTCGCCCTATGGGTTGATGATGCCAAAAAATCATTTCTGGAAACTACTTCACGCGGGGCAACGCCAGCGAACGACCCTACCACTCTTAGCGATGAACATGGTTCGGTTGTGGTGGCTTCCATAAAAACATATGGGGATACCATTCATACCTTTGTGGAGCGAACGAATTATAACGGTCCTTTTCTCCCCGGATATAAAGCGGCCGAAAGCAATTTTAAAATAACCCCTATCGGATTAAAGTATGTAGACCATTGCGTTGGGAATGTGGCATTGGGTGAAATGAACAAATGGGTGGACTTCTACGAAGAGGTAATGGGTTTCAAACTGCTGGTAACATTCGATGATAATGATATCTCAACGGAATACAGCGCCCTGATGTCGAAGGTGGTTTCCAACGGAAATGGATTTATAAAATTTCCGATCAATGAACCTGCTGACGGAAAACGAAAATCACAGATTGAAGAGTATCTCGATTTTTATAATGGCCCTGGCGTTCAACATATCGCAGTTGCTACGGATGATATTATCCATACGGTGGGAGAATTGAGAAAACGTGGGGTCGACTTCCTGCGTGTGCCTGATGTTTATTATGAAGACGTTTTGGAACGTGTTGGAAATATTGACGAAGATTTAAAACCCCTTCGTGATCTCAACATTCTGATTGATCGTGATGAAGAGGGTTACTTGTTACAGATTTTCACAAAACCTGTAGAAGACCGGCCAACCGTATTCTTCGAGATCATTCAACGGAAGGGCGCCAAGTCATTTGGCAAAGGAAATTTTAAAGCGTTGTTTGAAGCCATTGAACGTGAGCAATCCTTACGCGGAAATCTTTAACATAAATCAGTATTGTTGACTTATGCAATGTGTAACCTCTCCGTGAGAGGGATATTAAGGGGCTTAAGTTAAATTCAACGACATTGAAACATAAAATCTCAATGCGCGCTTGATTATTCATCAGGGCGTTTATTTTTGCAGCGTATGAATCCCCAATAAAAAAATGACAAGCCTGCAACAAGACGTTAGAGAGAAAGCCCAGACCTGGTTAGACAGCAAAGTAATTGACGATGCAAGCAAGGCCAGGGTCAGAGAATTATTATCCGCAAAAGATGATAAGGAACTAATCGACAGTTTTTATAAAGACTTAGCATTTGGCACAGGAGGTCTGCGGGGCATAATGGGTGTAGGTAGCAATTGCGTGAACCGCTACACGCTTGGGGTTGCCACGCAAGGGTTGTCAAACTATTTGAACAAAACATATCCCAATAAAAAGATATCGGTGGCCATTGCGTATGACAGTCGCAATAACAGTAAATATTTTGCAGAGGTAACAGCCAATGTATTTTCAGCGAATGGTATTACCGTCCATTTGTTTTCTGAACTGCGACCCACTCCACTCCTTTCGTTTGCCATCCGGTATTTAAAATGTGATAGTGGTGTAGTAATCACGGCATCACACAATCCAAAAGAGTACAATGGATACAAAGCCTATTGGAATGATGGCGCACAGGTAGTTCCACCACATGACAAAAACATTATCAAAGAGGTAAATGCTATTACATCTTTTGAACACGTAAAGTTTGAACCTATTGCAGCCAACATTAAAACCATTGGCCCCGATGTAGAAGCCGCCTATTATGAAGAGGTGAAGCGCCTGATTCCCAACAAAGAAATCATTAAACAACATGCCGACATTCCGTTGGTCTACACC
>JBBRKB010000155.1:0-8497 GCA_038218385.1 Cytophagales bacterium
CATCCCGATGCCCTATTATTGTATTGTTACTCACGGAAATGCTATCACATTTCCACATGTGTATGCCATTGCCAATTAAGTTTTCAGCCTTGGTGATGCCATGAAGATTATTGTTTTCTATTTTGGAATGAGTTGTATTGGAGAGATGTATTCCAAAGAAGTTGTTCTCAAATACATTCCCAAGAATGCTAACATTTTTACTATTCTCTACACCAATGCCTGCCAGGTCGTTTAAACTGGAAGTGCCGGAATTGATAAACTTTAAACCGGAGACAACAACATGATGCGCATGAATAGAAAGTACTTCGTATTTCATTTCTCCATCTAGCACCGGAAAGTTTTCGCCCAAAAGGGTAATGGATTTTTCAATTAAAATATTGCCCTCTTGATAGAGACCCGGCTTGACGTAGATTGTATCTCCGGAATGACTTAGTGCAATAGCTTCTTTAATAAATCGAATAGATTGCGTTGAACCCACTACGATGTGGATTGCAAAACCATTCGTACATAAAAGTGTACACGCGAGGAAAATGATATAGCGTTTAATCTGGTTCACAATTTTCCCAATTGGTTTTCATTTGAATTCCGTTACAAGTTCTCCCCAGCTCAACCAGATTCCATTCCATTGCTTTTTGTGCGTGTCTGCCATTTCCTTGGTTCCAAAAGCAGCAACATGACTGCCCATGGGACTTTTTACCTGACTGGATTTTATGTAGAACGCTTCACGTGCATCCATTAATTTTTCCGGATTGGAAAAGTCAACCACCAGCCGATAGGCCATGTCTTCTTCTTGTTCATGACCTGCATTGTGAAAATTCATCAGGCAGTTGATGTCGTCAAACTTAAACACTTTGCCTTTTTTTGTGACGATTTCCGCTCCAAATTTCGTGTCCATCAAAGTCATCTTACAGGTATAGCATGCATCATGTCCATAGTGGAGTGGCTCAGGTTCTACCGAACATGAGATAAGGAAAATGACCAGAACGATAAGAAGTATATTACGCTGCATCGAGATTAGATTTGCTTTCCGCTTTGCTTTTTTTGGACTTATAAATTTCAAAAACAAGTGTTGCGATAACCAGAATACCAATTCCAAAAAAGATCCAACCACCAATGTCGGGACCTGAAAATGCCGTAAAGTTTAGCAATTGTTTTGTGCCGATAAGGGGAGGTTGGTAAGACATACCGGGAACAATAATCGGGGCGGTTGGGTCAAGGTTGTGTCCGTAATCATAACCCCATAAATAAAAATCAACCAATGCTCCAACACCTGCCCCAAGAATGAGTGCAGCAAAAATCCATAACAAAGCTCGTCTGTTAATAATAGCTGTCAACAGACCAAAGCATATCAGAAAACCAACGATGTAAATCATATATTGAAATTCTGGAAACATTTCCACTTCAATATGTTTCATCCCGATATAATGATTCAATGCGCTGATGATTTTGACATCACCCGAAATTGTATTGATCCATATTTTCATGTCGAGTCCTTCTGGATATTGTGGTGCCCACATTAATATTTGCCAAAGGGGAACAAAATAGGCAGTAACCATTAACACAGAAGAAAGTGCAATCACTAGTCGCGATGTGGGATGAAGCTTTTTCATAATCAATATTTTTAAGAAGACTCCGACCCGGTTGAGTCGGAGTCTTCAACCTGTAAACTATCAATCAACCTATTGACCAGTTGCGCCTGGTTGTGCTTCAACAATTCCGGTTGAAAATTTTAAAGGCGTTTTACTACCCGCTGGTGACACACGCATGTATCCTGACATTTCCTGATGGAGTGCTGAACAAAAGTCGGTGCAATAGAAGGGGACAATACCCTGAACAGCCGCTTTCCATTTCAATGTTTGAGTTTCGCCGGGCATCACTAATATTTCTGCGTTGAGTGCACCTTTAATAGCAAAACCATGGGGCACATCCCAATCTTGTTCAAGATTGGTCACATGAAAGTATACATCATCACCTACTTGTACGCCTTCAATATTATCAGGAGTGAGGTGGGAGCGGATGGCTGTCATGTACACATGAACTTGATTGCCTTTTCTCTCCACACGTGCTTGTGCTTCACCTTTGGCTGCGTATGGGTGTTGGTTATCTTCAATTTTATAAATCTTAATGGAATTCATAGAAATCAAACTTGCCGGAATAGCTTCTGCATAGTGTGGCTCACCCACGGTAGGAAAATCAAGCAGCAGTTTCATTTTATCTCCTGATATATCATACAACTGCGCGGACTGTGCCAATTCCGGACCCGTAGGTAGGTAACGATCTTTCGTTATTTTATTGTAAGCAATCACATACTTGCCATAAGGCTTTGCTGTTGGTCCACCCGGAACACTCAAGTGGCCTATAGAATAATAGGTAGGCACCCGATCTAAAACTTCTAAGGTTTTAACATTCCACTTGGTGATTTCAGATGAAACAAACATTGATGTGTAGGCATTGCCTTTATCATCAAACTCCGTGTGCAACGGGCCCAAGCCAGGTTTCTTCACTTCACCATGAAGGGCGGATTCATATTTAATAATCGGGATTCCATTGAAGTCACCTTCATAATCTTTTTTTGCAATAGCATTTTGAATTTTAGAAAACGAGAACACAGGCATCATGGCGGCCAGTTTTCCGCTGCCCACAATGTATTCTCCCGTGGGGTCTACATCACAGCCGTGAGGTGATTTAGGACAGGGGATGAAATACACAATATCTTTTAATTCGGACACATCCAACACATTGACTTCATCCTCCATTGTGGATGTAGCTGAATGCGTCTTGTCGTCATAAATATTATGTGCGTATTTTACTTTTTCAACTTTAGCTTTTCCTTGCGCCAGGTATTCTTCCGCCTTCTTCCAGTTCACAGCCATTATAAAATCTTTATCCTTTTGAGAAGCATTGACTTCCAATAAGGTATAGGCTTGTTCAGTATTATAACACGAAAAGAAAAACCAGCCATGTGATGGCCCTTTACCCGCACGACTCAAATCGTAATTAAATCCGGGGGTTCTCAATTGAAAAGCAATACTCATGTGCCCGGTCTCCGGGTCAACTTTTATAAAACTTATCGACCCTTTAAAATTTTCTTTGTATGAACTTATCGGTACGTCTGCTCCACCCATTGGGATACTGAAACGTGTTCCCGCAACAACATACTCTGTGTTTTCTGTAATGAAAGGTGAAGAGTGATTTCCTCCACTGTTGGGTATCTCCAGAATTTCTTCTGTTCTAAAAGATTTAAATCCTACACGGGCAACGCGCGGTGTATTGTTTCCATTGGCAAAAATCCAACGGCCATCATGCACTCCCTTGGTTGTAGAAAGCGCAATGTGGTGTAAGTCATCCCAGGGTACAAAGCCATGTGAGGTATTCAACATCGGCTTTGTTTCCTCGCTATAGCCATATCCATTTTCAGGGAACGTGGAAAAGACCGGAAGAATTTTCAACAAACGACCTGAAGGAATTCCATAGACACTTATTTGACCATTGAATCCACCCGACACGATGTTATAAAATTCATCATACTTGCCGGGTGCTACATACACTCTTTCTGCAGCGTCACCTATGGCAACATCTGCCGGAGCCTTGGGCTTGCAATTGCTGAGACATAAGAAAATCCCACCCAGTAGAATTATAAAAATTGGTTTCACTATTGTTTTCATATACTTTGATTTATAAATTATTTCTCACCGTCATTTTCTCGCATATACTCCAGAATGTCACGTGCATCACCAATGGAAACATTTTGGTTAGGCATTCGCATGAGGCATAACTCTAGTAGTTTTTGAGCCTCCGGGTCTTTTTCCAACATCATATCTACGTTGGTGATCATGTTCATAATCCATTCAGGTTTTCTTTTTTTTGTAACATCCTTCCAGCCGGGACCAACCACCCGCTGGT
Source organism: Cytophagales bacterium (assembly GCA_038218385.1). Lineage (GTDB taxonomy): Bacteria > Bacteroidota > Bacteroidia > Cytophagales > Cyclobacteriaceae > JBBRKB01. The sequence continues at coordinate 3,904 of JBBRKB010000155.1, forward strand.
CGGTTAGTTTATGACAGGCCGAACATTTCATATCATAGATTGATTTGCCACGTGAGATTCGCTCCTGCTCTAAGGGCGTGTTAAGTGTTACATTGGTTACCTGTCCAATTCCTTTAGCCAGGTTGGTATTTTCTGCTACTGCATTGGATTGAGATGCGTTTTCATGAGATTCCGCACTTTGTTCTTTTGGTTTATCCGGGGCGCATGCTGCCATAATGCCCATAATAATAAATGGAATTATTTTTTTCATATCTCGAGATTTTAGTTGTATTCGATTTCTGACACCAAAGTAGTGTGCCTGTACCAACTTGCGTATGACTTAGATCATACTTGAATATGATTTAAGTCAACAAAACAAGATCATTGCGGGATCTTAATTGCTTCTCCTCTATTGAAAAATTGATAGATAATTAGGCCAATGGAGAGCACGAGGCACGTTGAGAACACTATCAACAAAATGGGCGTTTGAAAATTGATTAAAGCATTGATTGTGGGAATGCCGGATATGATCATGGTGATCTCTGATCCAACGAAACCAATTATGAAAAGGTAAATAGCAAACATCGAATCTAATCGGATGAATCCTTTTTCAATATACCATGCCAGCAAAAAAAATGTCACAACCCCAATTAGGACCACGTGAAGATAGGCTATTACAAATGGCCTCACCTCATAAGCAAGCTGGGCAATTATAGGATGTGCGGAAATAATTTGAAGAATTGATTTCAGCGCAAAACTTGCAATAGCCATTTTCATTAGAAGAGATGCCTTTGTGTTTATTGTAAATTTGATTAGCCTTAAAGTGATCAGGAAATAATATAGAGCTACTAATTGAAGGAGCCCACCCAGAAATCCAATAACATTATAGAACACCCCTGGTTGGCTGTATAGAACAGATAGCAGATAGGTAGGAAAAAGTGATATAAATAAAAGAGCACCTGATCGTTGAGCATTTCCTAAAGGGTATTTTACATTTTGCTCTTCAAGGATTTTATAAAACAGGCTGAGAAGCCCGAATATAAAAACACCATTGTATTGAAAATGTAAATAGAAATAGACGATAAAGTAATACCATTTTGATTGCCCAAGACCGTTTGCCACCAATGACCCAAGTGCAAAAGGAGCGATGGATGCAATAAAGAAAACGATTAGCGAGTATCTGGCAAATCGAACAGACATTATTTTACGGTGACTGCTGCTGTCCTTGAAAAACCAACTGGAGAACAACCAAATGCAAAGGGTGTGTAAAGTGGATATAGTAATGGTGATAGGTGAGTATCCTTGCACTGGAAAAAGTACAAGCATGCACATGAGCAAAATTTGTATTGCGATGAATATTCTATGATACCTTTTGCTGGACCATTTATAGTTAATGATGTAACCAATGAGAAATGTGTTTACAACCCACCCTAAGAACATGATATGAGAATGTCCATGCAACCAGAATGAATAATTGAATGTGTGGATTGGAGAAGCAATGTGCCATCGTAAAAGCCAACCGAGGCACGCTGCTATAAAAAAGAACACAAGAGGAAGGCTAAGTAGCTTTTGCATGTGCTACCTTGGCAAATGTTATAATAGCCAGAACAATGAAATAGAACAAAATACTTATCACCGAACCCCAACCACTCCACAGACGAAAAATATTTGGCAACAAATTGATATCAGCGACCAACCGTACAACCAGTGATATTAAACTAGCACAAAGTGGAATATACAGAATGGGGTGATAAGGTTTCACTATTAACCCCAATACACCGGGGAGAATAATCGGTCCATGGGCAAAGATCATAGAGAATGCAAATCCAATAAAAAAAGTATGAATGATGGCATCATAGGCAAACGGTATGTCCGGTAGCGAAATAAGAAATATCCCTGTGAGCATCAATGCCACACATCCGGCCAGCAATGCAAAAGCACTAAAATGTGTCATTCCCTTTTTTTTAAGCCCGATGGAAATTACATCGTGCCGAAGCAGCCACAGCGAAATGCCTACGAGGCTTAGCCCGGAAAGGAATTTGCCTATGCCATGAAATGGAAGAGTAAGTCCCAAAAGAAAAATAATGAATAAAACTACTAAAAGTTTTTTTGCCATTTGTGTGACAGGCAAAAATTTAGAAAGTTCTACCCGCTCACCTACTATGACAAAGAGGATAAATCCCATCCACCAGGGAAATGCCGCAGGATAGAAATGTTTTGAGAATAGCATAAGGTGTCCGATAATCTGACAGAGTGCACCCGTGGCCATAATCTTATTCGAAATCTCATGCGGCTGTTGTAAAATATAATATACGAATACACTCAGGAGCGATATTGATCCAGCCATTAGAAACAACAACCCAAGATTGAATAACCCTGGAATAATCATTAGTAGTCCCAGGGCATTTAACAGGGGCAGAATCAAAAAGACTTTGTTTTTCAACGGGATTACTTTTTCCAGAAGAATAAGTGTTCCCAAAAAACCGCCTACCATCAAGGCACCATGATGTATTGCGATTTCGTTTATGGGTATTCCCCATCCGATGCGTATTAAACCCGCGACCATTCCGATAATCAGATTGATCACGGCCAATACCATAAAGGGAAGTCTTAGTTTTTGCAGATCGTTAGTCATTAATGTGACGACAAGATTAGTAAAGCCGACTACCTGGATAGCTGACATAAGTCATATAAAATGGTGATAAGTCTCAAGGTGAGTCGTTTTGTCTACTGTTAATTTTGAAGGTGATGATAGCAGTAAATGGCAATAGAGAAAGTATCAGTTATTTGTCCATGTGCATTGGCCTCTCCATTCACCTACGGAATTATGCTATGTGTCTTCGGAAGCATGGTTTTTATTTGAAGAATACATACTCACCATCCGTAAGAATTTAGTTTGATGATAAGTCACCTGCAAAACCAGTAAAATCAAAAAAAATGAAACATCAAGACATAACAACGCTTCTAAAAAAGTATGATGTTCCTACGCCACGGTATACAAGTTATCCTACCGTGCCTACATGGGAACCAGAAACGTTTTCCGAAGATAAGTGGAGTGAGTCCGTGCATCGCGCCTTCAATGAGACAAATGATTCAAAAGGCATTAGCCTTTATATTCACCTGCCGTTTTGTGAAAGTCTTTGTACCTATTGTGCGTGCAATACCCGTATTACCCGCAACCACCTGGTAGAAATCCCTTACATTCAAGCGTTATTAAAGGAATGGGAGCAGTATAAAAATATTTTTGGGAGGAAGCCGGTCATCAGAGAATTGCACCTGGGCGGAGGCACACCTACATTTTTTAGTGCTCAAAATTTACATTGGCTGATAACTTATTTATTGGAAGATGTGCTATTGCATGACGACTTTGAATTTAGTTTCGAAGGACATCCTAACAATACAACCGATGACCATCTTAAAACATTATTTAATTTAGGTTTTACCAGGGTTAGTTTTGGCGTTCAGGATCTTGACGAAAAAGTACAACGTACCATTCATCGTGTGCAGCCTTTTGAGAATCTCCAGCGAGCAACAATAGCAGCCAGAGAAATAGGATATAAATCAGTAAGCTTCGATTTGATTTATGGACTTCCTTACCAAACACCGTTTACGGTTGCAGATACCATCGATAAAGTCCTTACACTTCGACCCGATCGATTGGCCTTTTATAGTTATGCACATGTTCCCTGGCTGCGACCGGGTCAACGCGGATATGAAGATGCCGATCTTCCATCCAATTATCTGAAACGACATTTATATGAAATTGGCAGGCATATATTAGTTAAAGCTGGTTACGTTGATATTGGGATGGATCATTTTGCCCTTACATCAGATGAATTGTTCAAAGCTCTTGTCAAGGGAAAGCTTCATCGCAATTTTATGGGTTACACAACAAGTCAATCGGAATTACTTATTGGTCTGGGGACGTCAGCTATTAGTGATTCGGGTTATGCCTATGCGCAAAACAGTAAGAAAGTAGAGGAATACGAGCGGGCAATCAGACAAGTTGTGTCTGCCATTGTAAAAGGCCATGTGTTGTCAAAAAAAAACTCATTAATCAAGAAATGTATTCTTCAAATCAGTTGTCATGGACACCTTGATGGTGAACTTCTAAATAAAGTGATGGACGAATCTATGCTCGAAACTTTTGAAGAGATGGAGGAAGAAGGGATACTCTATCTTGTTGAGGGCGGACTGAAAGTGAGAAACGCAGGGGCGCCATTTATTCGAAACATCTGTCGGGTTTTTGATAGGAGGATGAATACTAAAGACGGAAAAACGCCGATCTTTAGTAAAGCAATCTGATTACTGTATGCGGTTTGATTTGTTTTTTTTATTCTCTCCAAACCAAAAATCATGTTCAAATTTGTATTCGAAATCTAAATTGCATCAAGGGATTTTTTATACCGAGAGATAAAATCAAGTTTCCCTAGAAATCTCTTATTTAACTCAGTCCTGTGCGGCGGATGTTTTGAGTACCGCTGACTTACGCGGAATTGATTCGCATGGTGTCGCCCGACTTAAGACGTATGTTGATATGTTTGCCATTGGCAGGATAAATCCTAATCCCCATGTTAAAATTATTCGCGAGAAAAAAAGCGTAGCAACTGTTGAT
>JBBRKB010000156.1:0-8367 GCA_038218385.1 Cytophagales bacterium
TTTCCATCATCAACACTTCCTGCCGTTGCAATCCTCAGAACTTCCATTTGTATATCGCGTAATTATTAATTCGTAATTCAGTTTCTAGAAATAGCCGTTTACTTTTCTCATCTCCATGGCCGCTTCAGCACGCTTGTCATCAAGGCGTGTACCTCTTTCAGATACAGTTGTTGTGAGAATTTCTTCGATGATTTCATCAATGGTAGAAGCCGTGGATGGTAGCGCTGCGGTACAGCTCATATCACCAACCGTTCTGAATCGTACGGTTCTTTTTTCAAGCACTTCTTCCGGGTCTTTGTAGATGAAATCTGAATAGGGCCATAACACTTCCTCTCTTTCTATTATACTTCTCTCGTGTGAGAAGTAGATAGATGGGATATCAAGTTTTTCTTCTTTAATATAATTCCAAACATCGAGTTCAGTCCAGTTGGAAATGGGGAAGACCCTTACATTTTCACCGGGATTTATTTTTCCATTTAAGTAATCAAAAAGCTCGGGACGTTGATTCTTGGCATTCCATTGGCCAAAGTCATCACGCACGGAGAAGATACGTTCCTTTGCTCTTGCTTTTTCTTCGTCTCTACGCGCTCCACCAATGCAGGCATCGAATTTATTTTCTTCTATAGTCCTCAGCAATGTTGTGGTTTGTAAACCATTTCGGCTTGAGAACTTTCCTGTTTCTTCAATGGCACGCTTGGCATTAATGTCGTCCTGAACATGGGCTACAATTAAATCGGCCCCCACTTCTTTTACCAGCCAATCACGAAACTCGATGGTCTCAGGGAAGTTATGTCCTGTGTCGATATGTACCAGTGGAAACGGAACTTTGCCCGGGTAAAATGCTTTTTGCGCAAGCCTCACTAAAGTGATCGAATCTTTACCTCCAGAGAAAAGAATAGCGGGCCGCTCAAATTGTGCTGCCGTTTCCCGGATGATATAGATGGCTTCATCCTCGAGGTCTTTTGGGAAAACTTTTAAATAATTAATCATCACGTATCCTTATTATTTCTGTACCTGCTTTGTCTCATGTAGCCCACATTCTTTGTGTGAACTTTCCCACCACCATCTTCCTGCGCGTATATCTTCACCTGGCGTAATAGCCCGTGTGCAAGGCGCGCATCCGATGCTGGTAAATCCTTTTTTATGAAGGCCGTTTATGGGAACATTGTTTTGCTTGATAAACGCTTGCATTTCATCGTATGTCCATTTCAACAATGGATTGTATTTCACAATTTTTAAATCATCGTCCCATTCAATGACATCAAAGGATTGACGATGGTCGGATTGGCTACTCCTCAATCCGGTAATCCATACCGTGGCACCTTCCAATGCTCTTCTTAATGGTTTTACTTTTCGAAGGAAGCAACACTCTTTTCTATTCTCAACGGATTCATAAAAACTGTTGGGGCCTTTCTCCTTCACGAGTTTTTCTATGTCGGAATGATCAGGGAAATAAACATCAATGGAGACACCATACTTTTTATTGGTCAGATCGATCAGGTCGTATGTCTCTTGAAAAAGTCTGCCGGTATCCAGCGTAAAAAGACTAATGGGAAGTTTATTCCTGCCAATGAAATGGGTGATTACCTGATCTTCTTCACCAAGGGCAGAAGAGAATTTGATGTTTTCTTTTGGGAATTTCTCACACAAACGTTTGAGTCCATCCTCAGTGGATAAATGAGTCAGTTCTTCTTTTAATGATGCAAAGAGATCATTCATTATATGAGGCAAATGGTTTTTCGAACAACACTAATCTGAGGTATAAGAACCCAAAACTAGTTAATTCTATTAAATCTATAAAATATATAGACTAAAAAATGTTTTATTGTTTTTGAAAGGATTTTAGGCGTATTTCGGTGAGTTTGCGCTTTGTGTCGAGAGGAAAATCGCCCTTCATAATCCAATCGTAGTAGGAGGGCTCGTCTTTTAAAACCTGGGCAACAGCTTTTCCTTTGTGCTTCCCAAAGTTGAACAACTCTATATTCTTACTGTCCATCACCATGCGCCCGGCCAGGTCTACCATGTTACTGTTTGATAGCCTGCTGAGCGCCTCCATATTGTTCACGATTTCACCCATGTGATTTCCAAGGGCATCGGTCACGGGCTGGCCTTCATATTTGGCCACCTGTGCTTGGAGAATGTCAAGGCAAGCTTCAGCATCAGCCACGGCAGTGTGTGAATCTTTGAGTTCTTTATCCAAATAGAATTTGTATGCTGCCGAAAGCGTACGTTTCTCCATGAGATGAAAGATTCTTTGCGCATCGATGATTTTCTTTTTTGAATAATCGAATTCAACACCAACGCGAAGGAATTCCTCTACCAATAGGGGGATGTCAAATTTTAATACATTGAAGCCTGACAGGTCTGATCCTTCAAAAAACTTTGCGTACTCTTTTGCAACTTCTTTAAACGCAGGTTTATCGGCCACATCTTTATCGTAGATACCATGTATCAAGGATGTTTCAAGCGGAATGGGTATCTGCGGATTAATCATCGTGGTTTTTCTAAGCACCTCACCATTGGGCATCAATTTAACAACAGCAATTTCAAGGATACGGTCGTGCGCAATGTTGATGCCTGTCGCTTCCAGATCGAAGAAGCAAATAGGATTTTTTAAATTAAGGTTCATCTCGTTTTGTTAAGCCTTTAATGTGGCGGCCATGTTAGGTATATCTATTCCTCCGAAATCACCAGAGGTCATCATCAGAAGATTTTTATTGTTAAAGTTTTGCGAAAGTAAAAAGTCTGTAAGGCTTTGTGCATCAGTGAATACATGTAAGGTAGGAAGGTTAAATGCACTTTTGACTTCGTCCTCTGTGAGAGGTTCCAGGTTTTTTGCTTTTATCTTTTCGGGATTGAAATAGACAATGGCGGTCTGGGCAGCTTTTAAGGAGTCGCGATATTGGGGCAGAAAATTTTTGTTCAAGCTGCTATACGTGTGAAGCTCCAGGCATGCCACCACATCTTTGGCGGCATTTAATTCTTTCATCGCTTTTACCGTAGCCTTCACTTTAGATGGCGCGTGAGCAAAATCCTTGTACACTACAAAAGAGTTGAGCTCGTATATTTTTTCCAAACGGCCTGAAGCGCCTTCAAAACTTGCAATGGCTTCGTAGAACTGCTCATTTGAGATACCCAATTTCTTAAGCACCTCACGTGCACCGTTAATGTTCAATAAGTTATGGCTCCCAAAAACATTGATAGGATATCGCTCTTTACCTTCTGTGAGAAAAAATTTATTGCCATCGATGGTATGGGGGTGGCTTTTATACGAAATGGCCTGAACGTCTGCACGGTCCTTCGTGCCGATCATCATGGCAAGTGGATCTTGTTCGCAGAAAATCAAAATGCCTCCTTTAGGAGTTTGATCAGCAAAATGATCAAAGTACCGGACATAGTCTTCTTCCGTTGGAAATACATTGTAATGATCCCACGCTACGCCACTGATCAGTCCAATGTGGTGCTGATAGCGTAAAAACTTAGGTGTAGGATCTAAAGGCGAAGAAAAATATTCATCCCCTTCTATTATGATAATGGGTGCTTTAGAGGAAAGCTTCACATTATTTTCAATGCCCCTTACCTTGGCACCAATGATATAATCAAAATCACGTTTGAAATAATTGAGCACATGTACGATGATACCTGTGATGGTAGTCTTGCCATGGCTGCCGGCAATAACAATGCGCTGTTTGTCTTTGGCTTGTTTAAGAATAAACTCAGGAAAAGAAAAGACAGGGATGTCCAGTTCTTTGGCTTTTAGTAATTCAGGATTGTCTTGCTTGGCGTGCATCCCGATAATAACAGCTTCAATGGATTGATCTATTCGATCGGCATACCAGCCTGTTTGTGAGGGGAGTAAACCATTCGCTTCTAATGCAGAGCGTGAAGGTTCAAAGAACTCATCATCAGACCCACTCACTGCATACCCAGCTTGCTTTAGGGAGATAGCCAGGTTGTGCATCACGCTTCCACCAATCGCGATAAAATGTAATCTCTGTTTAGGTTGCATGAAGTAAAATCAAATATCGACTAAATTAAAAGAAATGTTTTGAATCGAACAAAATTAGCTCAATACTTACCCATATGGAAATCTCTTTTTACCTGAAGCCGATCGGTAACATCTTACAAAATTTTGATGAGAACATTTACGATTGTGGAGATAATTTATGCACAGATTTTCTGTTGACTATTTGTTAGTAAGTTGTGGAGTGACCCTAGTGCAGCACACAAATGTTTTTTTAGGTTTGCTGCCCATTTAAAAAGTAAACACACGTCCCAACAACCACTGTATGGAGCAAAACAGATCAACGTCTCTGAGGTTAAGTAGTAAGTCTAAGTTGATTCCGAGGGATATTTCGGAAAGTTTGGGCAAGCTGCCACCTCAGGCACTTGATCTTGAAGAGGCCGTGCTGGGCGCCTTGATGCTCGAAAAAAATGCGCTCAATGATGTAATTGAATTTTTGAAGCCGGAGCATTTCTACTCTGATGTCCACAAGGAAATTTATTCAGCCATTACGGAGCTCTTCAAAGAGTCGGAGCCCGTAGACATGCGCACGGTGGTGAGCCAACTGCGCAAGAGTGGAAAAATTGAAGTGATAGGTGGGGCGTATTACATAGCTGAGCTTACGTCAAAGGTAAGTTCTGCAGCCAACATTGAATATCACGCACGTGTTATTATTGAGATGGCCATCAAGCGTAACTTGATACAGATAGCATCGCAGATCCACCACGATGCATACGAAGACACAACCGATGTTTTTGAACTTCTGGATAAAACGGAGCAGTCGATATTTCAAATCTCCGATTCCAATCTGAGGAAGAATTACGATAGCATGAAGAACCTCATGTATCGTGCTATTCAGGAACTTCAAAAATTAAAAGATCACAAAGATGGATTGACAGGTGTGCCAAGTGGCTTCACTGGGCTCGACCGTATGACTTCAGGCTGGCAAAAGTCTGACCTGGTTATCATTGCGGCACGACCTGGTATGGGTAAGACAGCATTTGTGGTTTCCGCTTTGCGAAACGCCGCGGTTGACTTTAATATACCGGTAGCTATATTTTCTTTGGAGATGGCATCCGTTCAGTTGGTCAATCGTATGATTTCCGCTGAAGCTGAACTTGAGGGCGAGAAAATTAAAAGAGGAAACCTGGCAGAGTTTGAGTGGAAGCAATTGGTACACAAGACCAATAAACTTTCAAGCGCACCCATCTTTATAGATGATACACCCGCATTATCCATTCTGGAACTCCGCGCAAAGTGTAGGCGCTTAAAAGCCGAGAGCAACATTCAACTTATCGTAGTGGATTATCTCCAACTTATGCGAGGTGAACAGGGCGGTAATCGTGAACAAGAGATTGCATCGATCTCGCGCGCGCTTAAAGGAATAGCGAAAGAATTAAATGTACCTGTGCTGGCCTTGTCGCAGTTGAGTCGTGGTGTTGAAACCCGTGGTGGTGACAAGCGTCCTCAACTATCCGACTTACGTGAATCTGGATCTATCGAACAGGATGCCGACATCGTTATGTTTCTTTACCGCGCTGAATATTATAAGATCACAGTCGATGAAGATGGTCTGCCAACGCAAGGTGCAGGCGAGGTGATCATCGCCAAGCATCGTAACGGATCTACCGGAAGTGTGAAGTTGAAATTTATTGGCAAGTACACCAAGTTTGCCGACTTCGATGAGCCAACCGTATCGGACAATCCCTTTGCCGGCATGATAAAGTTGGGCAGCCGCGTCAACAACCTTCCGCCTGATGCTGGGGAAGAACCGCCCGCATTTATTGATGACGATGACGATACACCATTCTAACTCTTTTTAATTTAAAATTGGTGCTTCCTCATTTTTGCTACTCACAATTGTCATAGCAATTTTATTTTTTTATATTAGAAAAAGTAATTGTTAATACATGAGAGCACTTGTCCTTACATCTCCCGGAAAATTAGAAATTAAAGACATGCCAAAACCTGTTGTACAACCGGGGCAGGTATTGGTACGAATAAAATCGGCAACCTTAAATCGTAGAGATCAATGGATACGTGAAGGTAAGTATCCTCATATTCGTTTTGATACCATCATGGGTTCCGATGGATGCGGTGTTGTTGAAGAAGTTTTTGATGAAATCAATAAACCGTGGGTAGGACAGGAGGTTGTTATCAATCCCAACATTGAATGGGGAAATGATCCTGAAGTACAGGGCGGTAGGTACAACATTTTGGGCATGCCCACACATGGTACTTTTGCCGAATACATTGCGGTGAACATGGATCGCATTCAACCCAAACCACCTCATTTGGATCATCGGCAGGCGGCAGCATTGCCCTTAGGTGGCCTCACCATTTATCGCGCACTTTTCAGGAAAGGCATGTTGAAGTCGGGGCAAAATGTTTTGATTTCTGGTTTTGGCGGTGGCGTTGCGCAGATGGCCTTTCAATTTGCCCTTGCCGCTGGCGCTAATGTATATGTAAACACCAGTAGTGAAGAGAAAATAGAGAAGGCGATAAAACTGGGTGCGAAGGGAGGATTCAATTATAAAAAAGAAAACACATTCAAAGACCTATGGAAAACAAGAGGTGGGTTTGATCTTATCCTCGACAGCGCAGGTGGAGATCAAATCAATGCCTTTATAAAAATTTTAAAACCAGCAGGGAAACTGGTGTTCTATGGTGCATCAACCGGTTTACCAACAGGACTTGATCTTTACAGAATGTTCTGGAAACAACTTTCCATCATGGGCACTACGATGGGCAACGATGAAGAGTTTGTTCACATGCTGGAGTTTGTAACGAAAAATAAAATCCTGCCCCTCATCGATTCCATCCGGCCGTTTGATAAAATCATTTCAGCCTTTGATGACATTGGCGCCAGCAAGCGCGTGGGTAAAATTGTTGTTGAGTTATAGCATAATTCTATCGTGGGCATTGGATTCATGCCATCCGATTTTCTTGCTTAACGTGTGAAGGCTTGTCGGTGAAGAACACACGACAAGGGCGAGTTTAGGATGAACTCCAACAAAAGCTAAAGGGCGTATTTAGGTTGAACTCCAAAAAAGGATTTGCTTGCAACCACCAGTGGCAAAGGGAAAATTGTTGTTGAGTTATAGTCACATTATATTCTTGCCTGATACGTATACAGGTCAAAGTACCTTCCTTTCTTTTCAATCAGTTCCTCGTGTTTACCTTGCTCTGCTATTTTTCCTTTTTCGATTACCAATATTTGGTCTGCCTGACGAATGGTGCTCAAGCGGTGAGCAATAACAAAAGTGGTTCTTCCTTTCATAAGCTTTCGCAAACTTTCTTGTATGAACGATTCACTTTCTGTATCAAGGTTGCTTGTGGCTTCATCGAGAATTAAAATTCTTGGGTTGGCTAATATCGCGCGGGCGATGGCTACGCGTTGACGTTGTCCTCCGGAAAGTTTTACACCGCGTTCTCCTATCACAGTGTCAAGTCCCTCTTCAAACCGACTAGTGAATTCATCTACATTGGCACCCTTTACCGCTTCCATTAAATCGTGGTCAGATGCATCGGGTCTCGGAAATAAAATATTTTCACGAATGGTACCTTCAAACAAAAAATCATCCTGCAAGACAACACCAAGCTGGCTTCGATAACTTTCTAATGAAATTTTAGAGAGATCATTTTTATCAACGTAGATGGTTCCCGAATCTGGGTTTAGAAATGTAGCTACCAATCCCGAGATTGTAGTCTTGCCCGAACCCGATGTCCCTACCAAAGCAGTCACCGATCCTGCGGGTGCATCAAATGATACATTGTGCAAAACTTCTTTTCCTTCGTCATACGAGAAAGAAACATTATCAAAACGGATATCGCCATAAATATCTTTTGCCATGATAGTTCGAGATGCATCATCACCTTCAGCTTCCATGTTCATAATTTCTTCTGTCCTGTCAAGGCCGGCAAATGCTTCTGTCAATTGACTTCCAATGTTGCTCATTTGAATAATGGGGGCAATCATGAAACCTAAGAATAGTGTGAATGAAATAAAATCTCCAATGGACAATGTTTCTAAGATCATCAGTTTTCCACCAACCGCCATGATGCATACACTTGTCAATCCCAGCAACATCGCACCTGAACTTGTTACCAGACTTGTCGTAGTTAGACTTTTCTTAACGTTGAGGTAAAGCTTATGCACACCGCTTTCAAATGTTTTTATTTCTTGTGCTTCTGCGTTGAACCCTTTGATAACACGTATGCCTCCCAGAGTTTCAGTCAATCTTCCTGTCACTTCAGCATTCAGCGCTCCTCGTGCTCTGAAGATTGGTCGTATGTACGCAAATGCCTTTAGTGAGATAACACCAAAAATTAGTACCGGTACCAAAACGTAAAGCGTCATGATG
>JBBRKB010000157.1:0-8335 GCA_038218385.1 Cytophagales bacterium
GTCCCAGCTGCTACTCATGATTTTTGTTTCATCATGGCTAAACTGAACAGAAAAAATCGGCTCACGATGTGCTTTGATTACAAGCAGCGAGTCTCCCTTTTCAGTATCCCAAAGAATGATAGTTCCATCACCTCCACCCGTTAGCAATCGGGTTCCATCTTTTGAATAGGTGTAACAGATAGCCGCTTTCTCATGGCCTACATATTCCATTTCGGTTTTGCCTGTGGCAATGTCCCACCGCTTAACCTTTGTGCCGAACTTTCCTTTTAGTAGAGTCTTACCGTCTTCACTTAAAAGAATATCATTTTTTAACCGAAGGTATTTTGCAATGTGCGACTCCCAATATGAATTTGGATTGTAGTTGATTCCGCCTTTGTCCACATCATTTAAAATGCCCGAAAGCTTTTGATCGATCTGTTTTTGTTTGACACTCCACAACGAGGTTGTGTTGTCTTTACAAGCAAGCAGAATCAATTTTCCATTTGCCGACATTTCTCCCTCATTTATTTCAGTATCGGTAAAGGGCGTAGCATTTGTAATTTCTTTTCCCGATTCGGTATTCCATTGTAAAATATTTTTTTTAGTTAAGACTGTAAGTAATTTGTTTTCGGAAGAAACGGACAACCCAACAATATCTTCTACATTTTCATCGTATTTTTTTATGAGCGATCCGGTTTCTAATTCATATCGTTTTACTTCGCCTTTGTTGGAGGCCATGTAAAATGATTTGTTGTCGGCACTAAAGGTTGTCCATGTTGCACATCCGCCACACCAGCCTTCTTCTTGTTTGAAGGTGAATTTAATTTCCCACGAACTCGTGTTGTAAAGATTTGCGACTCTATTGTCTTCACCAATAGCAAGCCATTTTCCATCGGGTGAGAAGGCAAGGTTGATTCCGTATCCAAGTCCTTGCTCGGCATTCACCTTGAGTCGTTTAATTTCTTTTTTCGTTTTAAAATCATAGACGGCAGCTTCGTCAGGATAACCAGCCAGCACAAAATATTTCATATCGGGGCTGAATGCGGCGGCGGTTAAGATATCTGACGATGGTTCTGTTGAATACATTTCTTTTCCCGAAAGGACATCCCATATTTTTATGGTCTTGTCACCGCTGCTTGTGATGATAAGTTTTCCGTCCGCACTGAAGTCAATACAATTTACCGATCCTTCATGCCCAAGAAAACTTCTCACCTCCCGTCCCGTTGAAAGTTCCCAGAGTTTGGCTGTGCGATCACGACTGCCCGTTGCAACATAGTTGCTATCCGGACTGAATGCCACAGCTAAAACAGATTGATCGTGCCCGCGCTGGACAACGGTTTGGATTTGCCCGCTAGCGTAAACAGCTGTGACTAAAAACAGTAGGACGAAAAGAAATTTCATATCAGTAAAAATTGAACGCAATTATGAAGATGAGTAAATATGGTACTACTCAGTGACACTCTCTTCAGACATTTCAACAGGTTGAACTTCTTCCCAGTTGGAAGGTTCTTCATGGCGAAGGTATTCAAGGATTTTTTGTTCTACCTGTTTCGACTTCAACGCTTTCAGGTAAATACCATTGCGAGCCAGGATCAATCTGCCTGTCTCTTCTGATATGGCCATGATTAAGGTGTCGGTATTTTCTGACATACCTACCGCTGCCCGATGACGAAGACCGAAGTTAGGAGGGAGGTGATCATTTTCACTAACCGGAAGAACACATCGCGCAGCTTTTATTCTTCCTTTGTAAATAATAACGGCACCATCATGCAGCGGACCATACTTGTTAAAAATGGAGAGAAGAAGCCGCTTGTTTACTTCGGCATCCAATGGGTCACCTGTTTGTGCGTAGAATTTCAATTCGGTATCTCTTGTGAAAACCATGAGTGCTCCCGTTTTGGTAGCGCGTAATGTTTTGGAGGCTTCCATTATTTGGCTGATGTCAAAATCCTCGTGATGGCCGTGGCGAAAATTTGAAAGTGTTTTCAGAAAATTTTCCCTGAACTCTGCGCTTCGCCCTACAACCAAAAGAAACTTTCTTATCTCGGGTTGAAAAAGCACGATCATGGCGATCACACCTACGCCCATGAATTGTCCAAGAATGGTTCCGAGCAATTCCATCTGAGCCGCGCGCACCACAAGGTAGGCAAGGTAGAGTGCCAGCAAGCCAAGAAAAATATTCATGGCGATACTGCCCTTTATCAACTTGTAGATTTGATACAATAAGATACTCACCAGCCCAATGTCGATAAGGTCAACAGGGCCTACTTCCAAAAATCCAACTTTGAAGGCGAGTAGCATGTTTACAAATGTATCAATTCAAATACTATGAATGAATTATCAGGACAATCTTTAGCATACAATTAATTCCACGTAATGTAGCCTGCGCTGCTAAGCTAAAACATTGCCATTCATCTTATCCCATAGCGTAATAATTTGCTTTGCTTCCTTAACATCATGGACACGAAGAATATTTGCTCCTTTCATTAAGGCGAGTGTATTTAATACGGTGGTACCGTTCAGCGCCTCATCGGCTTTTACATCGAGTGATTTCCAGATCATGGACTTGCGTGATAAACCGATGAGCAAAGGTTTGCCTAACACGTGTAGGTATTCAAGGTGTTGAAGAATGTTAAAATTTTGTTCCATGGTTTTAGCAAATCCAAAACCAGGATCTATAATAATGTCGGTAATTCCCAGTCGCTGCAACGAATGTATTTTAGACTGAAAGTAATCCACCATTTCCTTTAACAGGTTTTCATAATAGGTGAGTTTGTTCATGGTCTGGGGAGTGCCTCGCATATGCATGATCACGTAGGGCACTTTTCGAGAAGCCACCAGCGCAGGCATT
The DNA here is from genome assembly GCA_038218385.1 of Cytophagales bacterium. Classification (GTDB taxonomy): domain Bacteria; phylum Bacteroidota; class Bacteroidia; order Cytophagales; family Cyclobacteriaceae; genus JBBRKB01. The sequence continues at coordinate 2,831 of JBBRKB010000157.1, forward strand.
TCTGGATCAAGTTCGCCCGCGGAGATATCATTGATCATCACAACTCCTTCGTCAAGCGCCGCGCGGGCTACTTCGCTTCTAAAGGTATCGATGGCGAGAAGGGCCGATGGGAAAGATTGGCGAACCAACTTGATGGCGAATAGGGCACGTTTTTTTTCTTCCTCAATCGATATGTCCTCAGCGCCGGGTCGCGATGAATAGCCACCAATGTCAATGAAGGTAGCGCCATCACGTAGCATTTGTTCTGCTTTGTCAAGGATGGTCTTCTCATTTAAATAGCGACCTCCGTCAAAAAAGCTATCGGGCGTAACATTGAGGATGCCCATCAGATGCGGGCGATTCAAGTGAATGAGCCGACCATCCACATTCAATGTTTTGTTTGTTGAAAAAACTGTATTTTGGTTCATCAATTTCACAAATTGCAGGCATTAAGATATGTTCGCGCAAAGTTGACGAGTTTTTACCATTAATGCATTTGATGTGATCGAAAAAACATCCATACAATACAAAGAAGTGATTGGGGCATGTAAAGAATTGTTTACCCAAAAAACTAAGGACTATGGCACAGCCTGGCGGATTCTTCGATTGCCCTCTATTACCGATCAAATATTTATTAAAGCGCAGCGCATCCGAAGCATTCAGGAGAAAGGTGAACAAAAAGTGGGCGATCCTATTAAAGATGAATTTATCGGCATCATCAACTATTGCATCATCGCGCTGATACAGGCACAATTGAATGGCACCACCGAAATGGATCTTCCGTATGAAAAAATGGAGCCCATGTATGATCAGGCTGTGGGCGAGACCTTTTCACTTCTTGAAAATAAAAACCACGACTATGGTGAAGCCTGGCGTGACATGCGTGTGTCTTCTATTACCGATATTATTTTGATGAAAATCTTTCGCGTGAAACAAATTGAAGATAACGCGGGAAAAACATTAGTAAGTGAAGGCGTGAAAGCCAACTATCAGGATATGATTAATTATGCTGTCTTTGCCATGATAAAATTAAACGAGGAGGATGAACATGTTTAAAAAAATTGCAGATCAGGTTTCAAGGTTTTTTGTCGGGGGACTTTTTATTTTCTCTGGCCTTATCAAGTTGAACGATCCCATCGGTACCGAAATCAAATTGGAAGAATACTTTGAAGTTTTCGCGAGCGACTTCGGTTCATTTTTTCATTTCTTCGTGCCGTATGCATTGGAAATCGGCATGGTGTTGATTGTGTTGGAAATCGTTTTGGGCGTTGCTGTTCTGATTTATTATAAGATGAGCAAGACAACCGTTGTGCTTCTTGGGCTGATGATTTTCTTTACATTCCTTACATTCTATTCCGCCTATTTCAACAAAGTTACCGACTGTGGATGTTTTGGTGATGCTATTAAGCTTACCCCTTGGGAATCATTTTATAAAGACATTATTCTGATGGTGTTTGTGCTTCATCTGTTTTGGTATCGCAAAGATTATGATGCTGTATTGTACACAAAAGAAGGACATGCTGTTGTGTTGGGCGTTACCGTACTTAGTTTTTTTCTAGGAATCTATGCTGTAAAACATTTACCTTTCATTGACTTCAGGGCATACAAAATAGGAAACAACATACCTGAGCAAATGCAGCCGCAGGAGAAGCCACGTATTGAATACACATTTGAGAAAGACGGACAAGAAGTGAAATCGGAAAAATTTCTATCTGCTGATGAAGGTTACAAATACATAGACTCGAAACAATTGAATGCTGATAAAGCGCAGCCAAAGATAACGGACTACGGTGTGTTTGATACGGAAGGAAATAACGTTACCCAAGAGACCTTTGAAGGAGCAAAACTTCTGTTCATCTGCAACGATGTACTCCAGACATCAACGAGCAACATGGATGAAATACATTCACTCATCAAAACACTAGACGGAAAGATTGATATGATGTTGCTTACCTCAAGTCTGGAGCAAGAGGTAGAAACCTTTCGCCACGAAAACCAACTGGGTATCCCTTACTTTTTTGCTGATGCTACCGTATTGAAAACAATCGTTCGCGCCAATCCTGGGATTACGTTGTGGTCAAATGGCACTGTACTCGGCATGTGGCATCATAATGATACACCGGATGCGGATGAGATTGTTGAGTTGATTGAAAAATCTAACGGGGGAAAAGGGAAAACTACTAGCAACTTGAAATAGCTACGAGCCATGAGCTTCGAGCTACGAGAAAAGAGGTTTCTCTTCACCACACCCTAATCACACACTCACGCTTCTCGCAGCTAGAAACTCACAGCTATTTATGAAAATTTTCCTCATCGGTATGCCTGGCTCGGGCAAGAGCACACTCGGAAAGCAATTGGCCGAAGCCTTACAACTTCCCTTTGTTGATTTGGATGATGAAATCATTAAGAAGGAAAAGCAATCAATTGCCAATGTGTTTAGCAGCAAAGGCGAAGCATATTTTCGAGAAGTTGAATCCGAAACATTAATGGAGTGGGCAACATCGCCAAATGATTTTGTGATGGCAACAGGTGGAGGTGCTCCGTGCTTTCATCAGGGTATTGATGTTATTAATCAGAATGGAACAAGTGTTTTTTTAGATGTGCCGGTTGATGAAATTGTTAAGCGGTTGGAGCATGAAGACCATAGGCCACTCTTGCAGGAAAGTAAGGAAAAGAAACTTGAAGCGTTGAGGACATCAAGGATACCCGTTTACAGGAAAGCACATTTGCAAGTATCAAACAACGATGCGAATGCTGTAGAAGAAATTGTGAAAGGCCTTTCGGCTAGAAGGTGAAGCCAATGGTAATGAGGGCACGGGTTATCGTATTTTTCAAATCAACCTGGGGAGTCGGTAGATCATAGTTGATAAAAGAATACGGAACATAGACGCTGTTAGACTTGCTTTGTGTCCACGCAAAGTCGGCAAAGAACTTATCCATACGCACCCCAATACCGGCACTAAGGGAAGTAATCTTATTGTCTAAACCAGATATCTTCTTGTAGGCATTTTGTTGTATTCCATATCCTCCTCTTAATCGCAATACCTTATATCTAAACTCTGCACCTACTCTCTTGTTGGTGGTAGAAGCATAACTGCTGCTTATCTGATCATTTTCGTCTGTATAAGAAATGCCCGAGGTTTGAGAACTGTACTTTGCTTTACTTGGATTGGTCAATTCAATATCGCCAGTAATGAAACCAAATTTAGAAATGAAGGAAATCCCTGTACTGAATTTTGCCGGTGTCGATAGACTGTAATCGGAGGTAACGATGTCGGTATAGGCGTGCTCATTGTTAAGAATCTTGCTGCCATCTTCAAAGTAGTCGAAGTTGTTCCAACTGGATTTCATATCAGCACTATAGGTTTCACTAAGTTGATAGTAGGTTGGTGTGACGAAAGATGCGCCAAATTGTATAAAATCTATTGGGCGAAAAGTCATCCCTAAAGTTGCATTTATTCCTGATCCACGAATGGCCAACTCTTCTATTAAATCAAAGCCATTAAAATTAGGATCATCAAAATCTTCACTATAAAGTTTGCTGGATTCATACCGCAGGGATGATATACCAATGCCGCCACCAAAAAATATTTTGTCGTTGTAATTTCCTCCGTATGAAAGACTCCATTGGGAGATTCCTCCTTTCGTTGTTATCTCTTCGTGCTGTGTAGGAATAGTCTGTATATCGCTAAAGTAAGTAATCTCGCTATCAGGTGTTCCAGGTTCAATATTAGAAAACGGCCCCAATAAAAAATTGTTATAAGCCAATCCGGTTGTTCGGTTGTATTGGTATGCACCTTCATCAAACTGTGACGTGGTGTAGCCGTATGCATCATCAATGAAATAATCAATTAATGAAGTGTTTGGATTAACACCGTCATAGATGGTGGAACCATTAAAATCTTGAACCCTTGTCATGGATAAAGCGATTGATCCTCCCTTAAAATCACCCTTTCCTTTTGGTATATTAAATACGAAACTCAATCCCGGCACCTGAAGGTTGGTTTGTGATTCCTTTTTTGTATTTCCAAAATAATCCGCTGACGTGTTGTTGATTCTATATCCGGGTGTAATAGTGAATTCTGATCGGTTATACATACCAAGACCGGCCGGGTTTGAAAGGGCTGAACTATAATCTCCACCCAATGCAATCTGTGCGCCTCCAATTCCTATTATGCGAGCACTTCCATTGGGTTGGGTGCGGCTGAACAACAGCGCAGATTCGGCATAACTTTGCGCCGAAACGGATGAAGAAATCAATATAATACCAGCCAGGAGAATTCCTGATATTTTTACTTTATTCATAAAAAGTGAAATTGTTTTATTGGAACAAGAAACAATCCATCGTTTAAGGTCAAACTAATGTTTGACCTTTTAAGATTTAATTACCTCCTCTTGATCTTCCATTGCTTCCAGAACTTGGCGTATATGTCGCCCCTCCACTACTACTGCCACTTGAACTACTTCTTGAAGGCGTGTAAGATGGTGTTGAGGAAGGAGATGAGGAATTATTATTGTTTGCTGGCGGAGACCAAGAACTGTTGGTGTTAGTATTTGAACTCCGACCATTTGAGTTACCTCCCCATGACGAATTGGATGTTCTGCTGGGTGCGGTCTGTTGCGAGTTACGATATGATCGGTTATAATAATCTTCCTGCCGAGGTTGGGTAGTTAAAGAAGGTGATGAAGTTCGCGTCACGGTTCTGGTAGTATTTTGTGAAGCAGGCACATCATTTCTTGATCTGGATTGTGTGGCAGTCCTTGTTTGAGGTGAAGAATTTGATGCATACGTCGTATTGTTATCCCTACCAGAGCGTTTGCCATAACTTACCTGCCGCGTCTCGGCATTACCATAGTTATTGACAACAATTACATTTTGGGGGCGACCATAATTGTAAGCCCATCCTATTCCACCACCCATTCCCCATCCGGAGCCAAAAGGTCTGTACGCATTCATCCCATATCCCCATGAATTTCCACTATAATATCCGTATGAACCACCACCGTATCCACCACCATAAAAGCTGTCATAGTAGTACGGATTTCCCCAAGGGTTTGAATATCCATAATAGCCTCCCATGTTTCCATAGCCACCCATTCCACCCATGCCATAGGGTGAGCCATATCCATTATAACCATAACTAGGCAGGCAAGCTGGCATGTTATACCATGGGTTGTTGTTCCATGAGCTGTAAGAGTTGTACCAGTTACTATACTGGGCTCCTGATTGATAATTGTAATTGGAAACGAAATAATCTTGCTCATCCTGCTGCGCTACTTTAGCGTTTTGACGGCTTGCATATTCAGGATTGATGTTTCGTGCTGAATAACTATCTGTGGGATTAGGAGATTGAAATTCCTGAACCTGTCTTTTCTTGGTGTTGTAAGCATATGAATCGGCCGCTTTGGACGCTTTGGAGGCATCTAACTTCACCCGGTCTTTTGAGTTGAAGTACATATCATCATTCTCTTGAGCGATGGAGAGGGAACCGAATCCCGCTAAAATGCATCCTGTTAAAAATATCC
>JBBRKB010000158.1:0-8201 GCA_038218385.1 Cytophagales bacterium
TTTTTCGATCTCTATGGCTGGTATATGTGGAATAGCTTGCCCAGACGCAGAAAAGCACACCAACAAGCTCAGAACCAAGTAAATGTTTTTATAAGCCATTGTAAAGTTTTAGAAAATGATTCAACGCCTCCTGATAATAAATTACGGTGTATCTTAATGAGATTGCTTCTTGAAGTTGCCAAGTGCGAGCCTTGATCTCGCCTAAATATTCCCTAGCTTTAAGAAGAGTTGTACCATTAGCATTCGGATTTACCAGACGGTGATCTCGAATGTATCTGTTTAACCGCCCCGTTGCTATATCATCAACATGAGATCCTTCATGGCCTGTTGTTAATTAGAACTTCGCTTATATGCTCTGCAATTAGCCTCTCGGCACACAACATCTCTAACAATAAGTCGATTTTTATTCTTAAAATATCCCGCAAAACTTCCTTGAGTAAAAGCTGTAGATATATTTGAACTATTTGGTAAGAACTCTCCCTCTAAATGGATAAACAAAGAATCTCCTTGTAGTTCGTACGTTCCAAATTGAATGAACTCATCAAGACCGTGGTCGGTATAAAGTACTTTGAATCTAACTATGAAATTCTCCCTCAACTCAATCATCGAGGTAAATGTCTTTGAATTTACACATAAGCATCGGGGCACGATCTGTGATTTTGCGGAGTTCAAAATCAAAAACAACATAACTATAAAATATAATCTAATCAGTCCCATATTTTAATAAGAAAATTTTCCTCATTGGTATATATATACTATTTAAATAACTGCTCCGGTTATAGCCGAAGCCGATATTGGCTTGATATCCCCTAAGCCCTAAATGAAATTTTAGGCGTGCAAAATCACGGTATTGACTATAATAACTTTGAGCATGACCAGAATATAAATCGTTTGCATGAACTAACTCATGTCTTAAGGTGGACTCAATCTCCCGAAGGCTCCTACCTTTGTACTTAAGATAAATGTTAGATTTAATATTTATTTCTGTACTGGTATATGCCTTAGTCAAATCACTTTCTTCAATTCCATAAATAATAGGTCGTGTCTTTCCGTTTTCATTTTTATTGGAATTCTCGTACAAGCTAACACTATTAACATCATGTACTGATCTTACATAATCATTAACAAAATCGGTTTTACCTTTTTTTGTAACAGTTCCTCTTAGTAAATTCCTTTCATACCTCGACTGACTTGCTGCAATCCCTCCACCTATACCACCTAAAATCCCACCAGATACAGCACCATAACTAAAGCTACCTCCACTTAACGAACTGACTCCAATCAGATTACTTTTTTTGAACCATTCAGTCGTTCACACAACGTTCTCTCTCTACTTCCACTTAGGGGTCATGAAAATTAATCTTAAGCAAGTAAAGAATTTTAACAAATCTAAGTCAAGTTCTTCAAGATTTATTTTTAGGATGGACTATTTACTAGGATAACTTAAGAGTGTTGAACATTGAGATGTTATAATTATATAGGCCAAGGTGCTGGAGTGTACCCAGCGCCAGCAAATATTTACCCGGAACTGCAATTTGATTTTATACACTATTTTTAAAAAGGTGAGAAAAGAAAAGAAAGGAGTGGATTTGTGTTTTCTCAGTTCTATCGGAGACACTGAAGACATGACACGCAACGCATTAAAGGTTCTTGATAAAGATAATCTACCTACCTTTAAAGCCAACGCTGTTGCCCGGGCAAAAGAATTTGATATTTCAAAGATTTTACCAAAATATGAGGCCTATTACACAACCATAATCGAGAAGGTTACGTCTAAAACTCTAAAATTAAGGGCATCTCTAAAAACCTCCGAAATCCTTCTCCCATCGGAGAAGGGTAGGCCTGCCTGCCGGTAGGCAGGGATAACCTGCCCCGCCATTTAGCGGGGAGGCCAATATAAAAACAGTTTTTAGAGATGCCCTTAATTTAGAAACATTTTGGAGAAACTATCAGGGCACTAAATTTGTGGAAGTAAACGGAAATCATAAAATATGGCAACAATTACCCCCCATAATAAAGGAACCAAGAGACTATTTCAAAATCCAATTCTGGAGAAACTTTCACGAACACATATATCAGTTCCCATAATAATTTTTGCCATCTATTCAGGCGGTCTGTTATACTGGAACATCACGCATACTTCACTCACTGCATTAACCACAATTGTTATGTTCGTAGTGGGCATTATTGCCTTCACATGGGTAGAATATAATACACATCGCTACCTTTTTCATATGAATACCTTCACCACGATGAGGGAAAAATTGCAATACACGCTGCACGGTGTTCATCATGAATATCCAAGAGATAAAGATCGTTTGGCAATGCCACCTTTATTGAGCGTTACCATCGCGACAATCTTATTGCTTTTATTTCGTCTTGTCTTAGGCGATTTGACATTTGCTTTTTTACCCGGATTTCTTGTGGGCTATGCCTATTACCTGGGAGTACATTATATTGTGCACGCCTATCCGCCACCGCGAAATATATTCAAATCCTTATGGGTGAACCATAGTGTGCATCATTATAAGGATGGGGAAATTATTTTTGGTGTTTCTTCACCCCTTTGGGACTATATATATGGAACCATGCGGGAAAAAAGAACAGCATAAACCGGTTTGAATAAAAAAAGGCCACTCAATTAAATGTGTGGCCCTTTAGTTTCGCGGATCTATTATCATAATCTCACCATTTCTTTCTTCACGTTCGGGTTCTTAGCATACGCAGGGCATGTGTATGTTGAACAAGAGGTTAGGCTTACAACAGCCAGGATTAAAGCGGCAACTACTAATTTTTTCATATCATTTGGGGTTAAATATTAATATCCAAAGATACCTGTTGCTAAACTGCGCCATTTTCCTTCCAGCAGACATTTCTTACATGAGTTCCTAAATAAAAAGAAATAAAATTTTTTAGCCGAAACAGAATATGCAAATTAATGGTTAATAGAAAATCAGCTTAAAATCCAAAGGAAGTATGCTCGGACATAGGTTCTCCAAATTTGTACCACCACAAGAAAAAGCCAAAAGTGATTTCGAAAAGCTACTGAAAATATTCATGCAGCTGGTTTTAATTACTTCTGGAGATGTGGGCGAAGCGCTACAGTGGCTTACCGAACTTGACCAACAGTATAGCCTCAGCAACGATCAATATGGCATTGGCGACTTTATTGATCAACTAAAACGTGATGGATACATTACCGATGACGGGCCAAAAGGCGAATTCAAACTCAAAGCGAAAAGCGAACAAAGCCTGCGCAAATCAGCGTTGGAAGAAATATTTGGCAAGTTGAAAAAATCAAACCGGGGCGATCACAACACCACCCACGGCGGACGCGGTGACGAACAAACAACAGAGCGGAGAGATTATGAATTTGGAGATACATTAGAGAGCATTTCCGTTACTGATTCTCTTCGAAATGCGCAGATCAATCACGGCATTGAAAATTTCTTCATGACAGAAAATGATCTTGAGGTTATTGAAAGTGAGTACAAAACACAAACATCAACCGTGCTCATGATTGATATCTCACACTCCATGATTTTATATGGCGAAGATCGTATCACACCTGCCAAGCGTGTAGCCATGGCATTAGCAGAACTCATCACCAAAAAATATCCTAAAGACACATTGGACATCTTGGTATTTGGCGATGATGCGTGGCAGATTGAAATTAAAGACCTACCCTATTTACAAGTTGGCCCCTATCACACCAACACCGTTGCCGGACTCGAACTTGCCATGGACCTTCTTCGTAGAAGAAAAAATCCAAACAAACAAGTATTCATGATCACGGATGGAAAACCTACGTGTATCAAACAAGGAATAAAATACTACAAGAATGCTTTTGGTCTCGATCAGAAAATATTAGCCAAGACCCTTACGCTTGCCTCGCAATTAAGAAAAATAAAAATTCCGGTTACTACCTTTATGATAGCATCCGATCCCTATCTTAAAGCTTTTGTGAGGGAGTTTACAAAAGCAAACAATGGAAACGCTTATTATAGCAATCTGCAGGGTTTAGGAAATTTGATATTCGAAGATTTCAAACGAAACAAGAGAAAAAATCTTTGACCAAACCGTCCATTTAATTTTACAAAAAGAAAAACAAAATCACTTTATGTCAGATCATAAAAAGATCACTACGCTAGGCCATTTAAAAAATTCCGGTTACACACGCACTACCATCAAACAGGAATTGCGCAACAACCTTATCACGCATTTAAAAAACAAAGAAAATGTCTTTGCGGGAATATGGGGGTATGAAGAGACGGTGATACCTGATCTGGAGCGTGCCATATTAGCGGAACATGATGTGAATTTGCTGGGGCTTCGCGGTCAGGCAAAAACGCGACTCGCCCGGTTAATGGTAAATCTTTTGGATGAATATATTCCCATCATTAAAGGATCGGAATTAAATGATGATCCCTTCCACCCTATTTCACGGTATGGACTTGATACACTAAACGAGATGGGAGATGATACGCCAATTGAATGGCTCCATCGCGATGAACGTTACACAGAAAAACTGGCAACACCCGATGTTTCCATAGCCGACCTTGTAGGTGATGTTGATCCGATAAAGGCCGCTACCTTAAAGCTTCCGTATTCGGATGAGCGCGTGATCCATTTTGGCTTAATACCACGCTCACATCGCTGCATCTTTGTGATAAATGAGTTGCCCGACTTGCAGGCAAGGATCCAGGTTGCTCTCTTCAACATTTTGCAAGAAGGCGACATTCAAATTCGTGGATTTAAATTACGGCTGCCCCTTGAAATACAATTTGTGTTCACAGCAAATCCGGAAGACTATACCAACAGGGGAAGCATAGTCACACCCTTGAAAGACCGGATTGACAGTCAGATCATCACACATTATCCGAAGTCTATTGAGATTGGAAAAAAAATAACACAGCAAGAAGCGCGGCTTAAAGAAGAACAGAAAAAATCTATAACCGTAAACGAAATTGCACGCGACCTTATCGAGCAGATTGCTATTGAAGCGCGCAAGAGTGAATACGTAGACGCCAAGAGCGGTGTGTCTGCACGATTGACAATATCCGCTTATGAAAATCTTTTCGCAGCGGCCGAACGCAGAAGTATTATCAATCAGGAAAAATCAGCTTCGGTAAGAATTTCTGATTTCATAGGTGTAGTTCCTGCCATTACGGGAAAAGTAGAACTCGTGTACGAAGGCGAGCAAGAAGGCCCGGGCATTGTAGCGCAAAATTTAATTGGTAAAGCCATACGGTCACAGTTTGTCAATTACTTTCCCGACCCGGATAAGTCCAGAAAACAAAAAGAAAAGAATCCATACAAAAAAGTAAAAGACTGGTTTGGCGATGGCAATGCAGTTGATCTACTGCATGACATGAGCCAGCAGGAATTTGAAAAAAGTATAAAGGCCGTGCCCGGATTGGCTGACCTTGTAAATGAATTTCATGCCAACCAAGACGCAACTACGCGGCTTTTCCTAATGGAGTTTGCTCTGCATGGACTGGCTGAGTTTAGTATGATCAGCAAACATTCATTAACATCCGGACTTCAATTCAAAGATTTGCTCAGCAGCATGTTCTCTATCCCCGGCCCTGACGATACATTGGATGATGATGAACCGAATGACCGAAAATTTATTTAGGTAAATTGAAACAAATGTCGTGGCCTGAAAATGAATTATGGATAAACTTCAGGAATCCTTATCGTATAGCAGCGTTCAGGTAAAAATGCTCAAGAACCTAGTGAGCCAAGGCGAAGGAATTCAATTGGAATTTAAACGTAAGGCTACCCATCCTGAAAAAATCCTGCGTGAGATCATTGCGTTCGCCAATACAGAAGGCGGCACTTTGTTAGTAGGCGTTGATGATGACAAAAGTATTCCGGGGGTAAAACATCCTGAAGATGAGTCTTATGTAATTAAACGGGAGCTGAAAAAATGTAAACCCTTTTTAAAAGTTGAAGAGACCTACATACCTATTGGTAATTCGCGCACCGTTTTTCAGTACACCATTAAGGAAAGCAAACGGAAACCCCACTTTTTGATTACCCCCGACAACACAAAAGAATCATTTGTGCGGGTGAACGATCAATGTATTAAGGCGAGTCGCGAGGTACGTGAAATTTATAAAAGAAAATCACGAACCCGGGGTATGAAATTTCATTATGGGGAATTTGAGCAAACCCTTTTTCACTATCTGGCCGAGAACTCCGGCATTACTTTAAACCAATTCGTTGAAGTATCAGGCCTTAAGCGATTTGTCGCCTCCAACAAATTAATCGTGTTGGTGCTGGCTAACGTGCTTCAGATTACAGCTAATGAAAAAGGCGACATCTTCTCAATGGCGATTCCAAATCATAATAAAAATTAAATTTGTTCTTTTATTTTCAAATGGTTTCATTACATCTCGAAAACCAGTTCATTGTGAAGTATGGCTAAAGTCAAGAAGGAAAAAAAGATTTTTGTACTCGATACATCGGTAATTATTTATGAACACAACTCCATCCTCAATTTTGATGAACACGACATCGGTATACCGATAACGGTTCTGGAGGAGCTTGATAATTTCAAGAAGGGAAACGACACCAAAAATTTTGAAGCCCGTGAGTTCATCCGTCTCATAGACAAACTTGCCAAGGGTCACATGCTTCACCAATGGAATCCTCTCAATGGAAAAGGGAAGGGTCAATTCAAGGTATTGATGGACACGCACAGTGCTGTCGATGCCAACAAAATATTCAATGAAGATAAGGCGGATCATCGTATCCTTAATTCCGCTCTTCAATTACAAAAAGAAGCCAAGGGTAATAAGGTAATCCTCGTTTCAAAAGACATTAACCTTCGGCTAAAAGCGAAAGCTCTTGGTCTGCAATCGGAAGATTACACAACCGGCAAAGTTCAAAACATATCATCGCTCTATTCCGGCAAGACCGTAGTTGAAAATGTTGAATCAGACATGATCAACCTTTTGTACGAAAAAGGCTATTGTCCACCGGAAGAAATCCTTGGTGCTATTAAACCAACGAAGAACCATTACTACATTTTAAAGAGTGGTAAAAAATCTGCGCTGGCCTATTTTAATCCACTCAATGGCATGGTGGAGCATGTTGAAAAGCGGGCTGTGTATGGCATCAAGGCAAGAAATGCAGAGCAGACGTTTGCCATGCACGCCATTATGCGTCCTGAAATACGCTTGGTATCCCTGCAGGGTATGGCTGGAACCGGTAAAACATTGATTGCATTAGCGGCCTCTCTGGAACAAAAAAAGGAGTATAAACAAATTTATCTGGCACGCCCCGTTGTTCCCTTAAGCAACAAAGATATCGGCTACCTACCAGGTGATATCAAATCAAAATTGAATCCTTACATGGAACCGCTATGGGACAATTTGAAATTTATTCAAAATCAATACAATGAAACGGATAAAGAATACAGCAAAATAGCGGAGATGGTAAATCAGGAAAAACTTGTGATCACACCGTTAGCGTACATCAGAGGAAGAAGTTTGTCCAATATATGTTTTATTGTAGATGAGGCTCAAAACTTAACGCCACATGAAGTGAAGACCATCATTACTCGCGCAGGAGAAAACACCAAGATCATTTTTACAGGCGACATCCATCAAATTGACACACCGTACCTTGACTCGCAAAGCAATGGTCTTTCCACCTTGATTGACCGCTTGCAAGACAATGAGCTATATGCACACATTACCTTGGAAAAAGGTGAGCGTTCAGAGTTGGCAAACCTAGCCAATGAACTACTTTGATTTCAAAATGATTAATTATTCCCAATTACGGAATTATTAAAAGAGTAAATCTTTAAAAAACCGGCATTTTGGGACGATTCGGCCAATGGCTTGATAATGGCAACCCCTGTATCAAACAAGAAAGCCATGATACTAAGATTCTTTTTTAATCACATGTCCCTCAAAAAACAGACGGACTACCTTAGAAAAAGGGGTATTTTATTAGGTACAAGAATGAAAGAAGGAAGGAAAATTCACATTTACATGTTGACCAACCTCTTTGTAGAGGTAACTTTTGCAAATGACAATCCAGATGATAGTGCTGAAAATATATACACCCTCACCGGATTGAAAAATCTAAATGAATATTTGGAAAAAGAATTCAGGGCTTCTTTTTAACCCTTCAGAACTTTGGCCATGGTCTCACCAATCTCTGCAGGTGAGTCCACAACATGGATA
>JBBRKB010000159.1:0-8193 GCA_038218385.1 Cytophagales bacterium
TGAGGGACTTGAAAGTCTTCCGAGCCAAGCCATTCTTATCATAACCACCGCCTTGAGCCGTGAATTCAACCTTGCCCATTTTTACTCCCGTAGCATCAGTAATTACTTCCAGTTTGGTTCCGTCTTTGTAAAACTCAGGAACAACAGCTGACGATGAAGCAGTAATGAACATTTCTGCCTTATACTTTGCACCAGCAGCAACTACAGAAGCTTCGGGCCTTACCATGGGCACAATCTGGTCAAATTTAACAACCCTAGCATTCGCTAACTTGCTAAGTTCCGTAAGCGCTTTATTTTCATACTCAAGAATCTCAGTCTGCATTTGCGTTACTGTTGCAAGGGCAGCGATTACTGGAGTGTTTTCAAAATTAAAGGTCAAGAAATCTTTTTCCTTATGATCCTTATCATTTGCGAACATTGGCATCTCCTTCGGAGACTTAGCTAAACTTTCAAGCTTAAGGTTTGCCAACGTATTGATCTGCGAAACATAATCGGCAAGCAACTTTTCAAAAGCTTTTCCTTCTGGCGACCCAGGCGCAATCATCATGGTTGCAACTTTCATACTATGGTCATTAATCAATCCCTCATTTACATGATCGGTACCTGACAAGGACATCATTTTTACCTTAAGTTCATCAATTGACTTAACGGTTTGCTTCGTTAGCTCTCTTACTTTCGTAGCATTCTCCTTTGCCTTGATGACATTCTCACTTTGACTTGCTCCCGCTTCCTGATTTATTGATCGTAAAACCAATTCATTCTTTACGTCAGAATCTACGGTTACTTGGTCAAGCGTACCAACTATGATTGCGAACTTTTCTAAAACAGCATTACTCACTTGTAAGGCCAGAAGTGCGGTGAGTACAAGGTACATCATACCGATCATCTTCTGCCTGGGTGTTTCCTTTCCGCCTGCCATGGTTTACTGGTTTTCTAATTTTCTACTTAATACACACACTAATAAAAAAAAACAAATGATTAGGCTTGGCCTTGGCCTCCGCCTTTCATAGCAGTGAGCATGCTGCCATACACTTTATTGAGCGACGTAAGGTTGTCGGTAAGTTTTCCAAGCTCGTTTGTAAACTTAGCCGTATTATCACCTACTTTAGAAAGACCATTCATAGCGCCTGTCAAGCTCTCGTAGAACTTGTTCATGTTTTTCACATGGCTATCTGCATCTTTCAATTCCATTTCATATACAGAGTTCAAGGCAGCAAGATTTTTTGTTACCTTCTGAACCTGACTATGATATTCGCCTGCATCTTTTGATGCTTCTGACATACTGGACACGGCTTTAATGGCTGTGTCGTATGACTTATTCATTTCAGTTAATTGCGTAGATGCCTTTTTAACATTGTTGGCATAGTCGTTTGTGGCGATAGCAGCGTCTGAAAGATTTGACATCTTCTTAGCAGAGTCCGCAAGATTGGTTAATCCTCTACCAAGGCTATCCAATAACTCAGGACCGATCTTCGCTTTTTCTAAACTAACATCAAGTTGTTGCGTAATAGACGCTCCTTGCTTGTTCGAAATTCTTGGAGTAGCGGCAGCATTTTCATAGTCTTCTGCAAGCTCGGGGTATACCTTTGACCAATCTGGCTCCTTGTGTGGCGGCTCAAACGCACTTAAAAAGAAAATGGCAGCTTCTGTGAAGAGACCGATCATCAACATCTCATCAGCACCTTGCCAATGTAAAATTTTAAATAGCGCACCAATAATAACAACTGCCGCGCCAATGCCATATACTTTCGGCATTATGGTTCTAAAAAGAAGCTCAGCAAATCCGCCTTTTTTCTTGCTCATTGTAGTAATAGTTTAAGTTAAGCCTTTGGTTAAAGAGAATTTAAGATAGATAAATATAATTAGAGTTTTGAGTTATTAAAATTCATTGCCTGATGATCGGCCTAAATGGGTCATCGCACACCTGAACCCAATATAAGCACGCGTTGAATCTTTAAACTCAAATGTTCTTGTTCCTGTTTCGAGGTAATAAGCAACATCCTTCCATGATCCTCCTCTGATTACCTTCTTAGGGGCAATGCGCGGATCGTATTTGTTGCTCTCAGGATTCGTCCGTTCATCAATGTACTGAGGGTTAAGATCCCATACAGTAGGGACGGATGCAGGATTAAAGTCATCAAGGCACCACTCAGATGCATTTCCAGCCATGTCATACAAGCCATAATCATTCGGGAAGTAAGACATTACCGGGCTAGAATAGGCATACCCATCATCATAGTAGTTACCACGACCTGGCTTGAAGTTAGCCAACATACATCCTTTGGAGTTTCTTATATAAGGATTTCCCCAAGGATACTTAGCCATATCACGACCTCCTCGAGCCGCATATTCCCACTCTGCCTCGTTTGGCAGACGGAACGCTGGCATGGGGAAGTCGCCAACACTTTTTCTGTAATCATTCAAGTATGCTGTTCTCCATTTACCAAAAAACACAGCGGCATCCCAGTTGATACCCACTACAGGATAATCGTCATACCCAGGGTGCCAGTAGTAATAGTCTTGAACTGGATCTCCCATATGGTGGGCAAAGTCACGTACCCAGGAGGTAGTATCCGGATAATATTTCTGACGGAACGTTTCTGCATCAACGGTTTCAAATTCCTCTATGCTTCCATTGTCAACCAAAAAGAAGTTTGTGAACTGACGATACTCGTTGTTGGTGATTTCGGTATCGTCCATAAAGAACGAACCTATGGTCACCTGCTTGTTATAATTAATCTGAGTAGAAGCCGGATCTTCATCTGCCTGACCCATGTGAAATGTCCCTGCTGGAATGGGCACGGTACCATAGGGCACTGTCATCACCCAACCTTCCCTTCCAGGAACACCAACCAATTCGCCCGAATCTCCTCCTTTGCCACCGCCTAGACCTAACAAGCCACATGCGCTGGCAACTATTCCCGAGAGAAGTAAAACTAGTTTTGATGAAACCGATCTATTCATATTCAAATTTATTTCAAATCAATTTTCTATTTCGAAAGGTATATCTTATACCCTTATTTTTCAGGAAAATGTTTGGCAAATTCCTAAAATTTTAAAAAAAACCAAAACCCCTTACCGTCTAGTGTCTATACCTTGGGGTCCGAACGACTTTTTTGCCGCTACCCGGGTTTACAGGAAGCTCGTAAGAAAGCATTAACTCATGCGAAAAATTCTCTTTCGCCTCCCGATCTGCAACAATAACGTCAATTGAGTATCCAAATTTCAATGACTTATCTTTTAAAAAACTATACCCAAACAAGGCATTGGCTGACTCGGAAGTCCTGTACGACAATCCCACCCACATCTTATCTTTAATATAAGCTATTCCGCCAAAATTTGCCGTTGTCTTATTAAAGTCTGTTAAAACCAATGCGTTTACTTGAATGGTAAGGTCAAAACTCACTTCATAAAAATATCCAGCCGTGGCACTTAAATGACCTTCTAGTGCATTTCGTTGACTCACTCCAAAATCAAATTCAGATTTTAGCAAGTGGCTAAAGCCAAGACCCGCATAATACTTTTCACTTCTATAAAATAATCCCAGAGCCAAGTCCGGGCGAATCTGTGATTCTTTTCCAGTCTTATCGGCTAACAAGGGGTCATCGGGATGAATAGGTCTGTACTTATCATAGTCAATGGTTTGTGAATACATTCCTAAACGTACACCTATACTTAATTTAGATTCCCTGATTCCTAAGTGATAAGCATAACTTCCCTGAACCTCAAGATTATTTTGAGGCCCCAGGTTGTCGTTCATAACATAAGCACCAAAACCACTTCTCAACTTATATATAGGAGCTGTGAAGCTCACCATCTGGGTAGTTGGAGCACCTCCATCGCCAAAAGAGGATTGATAGCCCAACCATTGACTCCTATGTATAGCAGTCAACCGCGTGACACCATCAACGCCAGCAAAAGCAGGTGTTAGGTACAAGTTGTTGAACATGTACTGGGAGAATTGAGGGTCTTGTTGACCCATTACCTTATTCACCGAGCACAGTAAGATTAAAAAATATAAGGTCTTCCGTAGCATCTAAACTAAAAAAAGAAATTAAAGTAAACCTTTTTTTATGATACAATCAATTCTTTATCAATTAAAGTAGCATAAAAGTTAATAGTTTGTAAAATACAATAAATGAATGACTTATTTATTACTGTTTGCCTTTTGAATATAGAGCTCAAGCGCGCCTGTCATGGACGGGGCGTTTGGCAATGGTGCTTCAATGTCCAAAATTAGCCCTGCGTCTTTTACTGCGCCTGCTGTTGTAGGCCCAAAAGCCGCAATCCGTGTGTTATGCTGCTTAAAATTTGGGAAGTTAACGTAAAGGGAATTAATTCCTGAAGGACTAAAAAATGCCAGGATATCATAATAGACATCCTTAAGGTTGGACAAATTGCTGGCCACGGTGTGGTACATCACAGCCTCGGCATGTTCATAGCCATTGTCCTTTAAAAAATTGGGTATGTCGTTCTTCCGGATATCAGAACACGGGAACAAGAATTTTTCATTTTTATGCTTCTTGAGGATTTCAATCAGATCCTGAGCCGTTTTAAGACCGGTAAAAATTTTCCGCTTACGGATGACAATGTACTTCTGAAGATAGTTGGATGTCTGGTCTGAAATGCAAAAATACTTCATGTCAGCAGGCATCTCAATTTTCAATTCTGCGCAAATGCTGAAGAAATGATCCACTGCATTTCTGCTCGTAAAGATGATAGCGGTGAAATTTAATATTTCAATTTTCTGCTTTCTGAATTCTTTTAAGGGAACCGGCTCTACTTGTATGAAAGGTATAAAATCTACCTTAAGGTTAAACTTCTCCGCAAGCTTGAGGTAAGGAGAATTAGCATCAGTCGGACTTTCTTGTGTTACCAGAATGCTTTTTACTTTTCGCATTCTGTCGTTAACCATTTCACTCATATCAGCACGTAACGTATTGAGGCTAATTGTATATTAATTTGATGGAAATCAATATTGGGATAATTTCTGTGGCACAAAGGTAAGAAAATATATGGAACAACGTGAGGCTACTGCGCCTTGCAACTTTTGAAAAAATGATTATAGCCATGCCTATCAAAATCCAACATAGCATATCTATCATGATCAGATAAACCGAAACACGCTGCCCAAGGAGCAAATAATATCCGAGGGTAAAAATCATTATAGGACTTACCAGCAAGAGCATAAGCTTGATCCAATTGAAGATATGTGTGCGTGTGATTTCACGTAGGGCAAACAGCCAGGCAAACACAAAAATCAAAATCATCTTTACCAAAAAAAACAACATTAACATAATACTCAGTTGGAGCCATTCTACCATTTCACCACCAAAGGATGCACCGTTGAAATACCACGCGGCCACTATCTCCGTTTCACCGAAGTGAAAAACAATTTTTAAAAGCAACGCAAGCATCATGGCCGTAAAAAAATAAAACAAAATGTTGGCGCTGTTCATCGTCCGGTTGGTCATTTGACTTTCCTCACTTTCATAGCGTGAAAACAATCTTAAAACAGAAAAATAATCAGCGGCAAGCTTGGGATTTATGTAGAGCATGAGAACGAGCAATACCAATAAGATGACCAGCGAAACGATGACAAAATCCCTAAAGTAAGTTTCGGGTCGAAGAACTGGTTCTGTGACCGGTGCCGTTTTTTCAGAAGATAAAATGAAGGTGTGTAAGCTTAGCGGATTAATGTTTTGCTGATGCACTGCCACCCAAACCAAAGGTTTTCGGAAAAGTATACCTACACTATCTGTGTTTAGGTGGATCGCTTCAGAGGTACCACTTAGAAAAAGCCCACCCTCGATAAAAATGGAAGGATGTTGCCGGCTATCAATATGTAATGTTTTACCCTGATGCTTAATAAAATCCAATTCAAAATAAATAGTCTTTACCCCGGCATCTTCATCGGCATCGAAAGGAACATATTGCTCATCACGAAAGACTTTCCATTCAAGTTTTTCGCTTTTACCCAATTGATTGTCCTGAGACTTTGCCACCAGCGTGCATGTCATAAGGCCGAAAAGAATGAAATAGGAAATCTTCATAAAGGCAAAAATATCAACATAACGGTGAACTTGTGCAAGGCGCTACTAAAACCTTACTAGTTTTGACAAACAATATTGACCTTGGCCGGACTCTACATCCATATTCCCTTTTGCAAGCAAGCGTGCCACTACTGTGACTTTCACTTTTCCACCAATCAAACAAAAAGAAGGGAGCTTGTAGATGCTATCTGCAAGGAGCTCATACTTCAAAAAAATTATCTCGGCAATCAATCCCTAAAAACGATTTACTACGGTGGCGGCACTCCTTCTATCCTCACGCCAGAAGAGATTGATTCTATACAAGAAACCATTCGCCAACACTATCCACTAGCAGAAACCATGGAGGTCACATTGGAGGCCAATCCCGATGATCTTTCCCTCGAAAAACTTCAACATCTACGACAGTCCGGTATCAACCGGCTAAGCATCGGTATACAATCTTTTGATGATGCCGTTCTTACTTTTCTAAACCGTGCACATTATGCTAAAATGGCCACGGATTCTTTTCAAGATGCAAGGAATGTTGGCTTCCATAACATTAGCATAGACCTTATCTATGCCATACCCGGTCAGGATCATAGCCAATGGAAAAAAAATATTGAGCAGGCGTTGGCATTGAACCCTGAACATGTGTCTGCTTATTCCTTAACCATAGAAGAGAAGACCGTGTTTGGGAAATGGTCTTCCAAAGGCAAACTTGAGAAAGTGCCCGATGAGCTGGCTGCAAACCAAATGGAGATGATGGTCGACATATTGGAAAAATTTGGATACGAACATTACGAGGTTTCAAATTTTAGCAAACCCAACTTTCATGCGCAGCACAACAGCAACTACTGGAAGCAAGAGCATTATCTGGGTGTAGGGCCAAGCGCGCACAGTTACAACGGTGTGAGCAGACAATACACCATTAGCAACAATGCCCACTATATGCAGTCGTTGCATCAAGATAAAATCCCTTTTGAAATTGAACAGTTGACACGTGAAGATAAAATCAACGAATACCTGCTTACCACCCTCCGCACATCGTGGGGCTGTGACCTGGAGCATCTCATCACATTGCATCATTATGATGTAGTGAAAACTCACGAAAAGTATCTGGATACCTTACAACAAAATGGCCTGGCATTCCTTTCCAAAAGCAATCTTACGCTTACGCGAAAAGGATTAATGCTAGCCGACAAGATTTCGTCCGATCTTTTTGCCTGACATTAAAAAAAAAATCAGGCGCGAAATAATTAGGAAGTTTTGTACTTTTCGAAAAATTACCTGACATGTCCGCCGAAGAGAAGAAAGTCTACATGCTTTTGAAATCCGTAATCTTCTATTACCATGGGTTGGATGAGGACGAGAAGAAAGACCTTGATAAGACTGCTGATGAACATGCAGCCCACACCGAATATAAATGGGCGCTTGAGTTTATTGCCGAAGATTTTGTAACCGCTTTCGACAGAGCACGCGACTATTTAAACAGCATTATTGGCGATTACCCTAAAGACAAAAGAATAAATCTTGTAAACATGGTATGGCAAGCCAACAACCTGAAAGGCTATGTAACCGAAATGGAAGCCACCGCCATGCTGAAGCTTGCAAAAGATTGGAATGTGCAAAAAGAATTGATTGCGCTGGTGCTTGCCTGAAACTACAAGCTCATCATATCTTTAAATTTGGCCGCCTGCCTTCTGCTCACCTCTACTTTATCCCCACCTTTCAACCGAACCATTAGACCACCATTAAACCAAGGCTCGATAGCTTCTACCCAGCTTAGGTTAATAATATGTTTTCTGCTGGCGCGAAAAAATGCGCGCTCATCCAATTTTTCATCCAAAGCATTTAACGACTTATGAATCATCGGGCGGTTGTTGTCAAAATATACTTTAATGTAATTGCCATCCGATTCAAACAGGCGAACATTAGAGAGACTTACAAACCAGCAGCGGTCACCGTCTTTCACAAACACTTGGTCTTCCAACGCCAGTTTTTTATCAACACTTCTTAAACTACCGGGCTTGGACCGTTCCTTTTCCAAAAGCTTTGAGATCGTCTCACTTAACCGCTCTGCCTGAATGGGTTTCAGAAGATAGTCCAGTGCGTTTACATCAAATGCTTTTAACGCAAACTCATCATACGCAGTGGTGAAGAC
>JBBRKB010000160.1:0-8190 GCA_038218385.1 Cytophagales bacterium
GGTGTCAATCTTTGGCAGGAACAGGAGTAGAAATAAATGATTGGTTGTCTGCGAATGGATTTACTCACACGCGTGTGAACTCCAGAACGCCGGGTAGGGAAGAAGATCGCACCCGCTATGGTTGGGGGCAGACTACACCGCATGAAATGGCAGAACTGGTTGTGCGCATTCGCGAAGGAAAAATTATTAACGAAAGAAGCAGTGAGCGGATCTACCGAAATCTAACCCGAATTTTTTGGGACAGTGAAGCGAGAAGCCAGATACCACCGTATGTGCAGGTGGCTTCTAAAAGTGGTGCGGTTGATCAGTCAAAGTCGGAGGTAGTATTGGTGAATGCACCCCACGGTGATTATGTCTTTTGTGTGATGACGAAAAACCAAAAAGATACAGAATGGAATGCCGCCAACGAAGGCTATCTATTGATCCGTACGATTTCAAAATTGCTCTGGAATTATTTTGAGCCACAGTCTACATGGAAGCCTGCGAAAGGAATTGAAGAATGGTATTGATGGAAATTACGAATAACAAATTGACAAATATAGCATTGCCTATCTACCTTTCTCTCAATCTCTTGTGTTGCACTTAATAGGTGAACTTAAATATTCTTATGTTTAAGAAAAATTAAATTGTCTATGAGCAACAAAACAAGGTCAATCATAAAAGTAATAGCGATTATACTAGTGCTGCTATCAGTCACCATTAAGTTGCATTGGATTTCAATCCCTACGATCAACGGTTATATTTTCTGGATGGTGATTATGGGGTTTGGGTTGGTGTTGCTTAGTAGTAAGTAGGAGGCTTTGGGTGAAACATGTCAAGCGTGAGTTGACTATAAAATAGTTTGGACATTACCTTCAAGTATTTCCCAATATAGAACATAAGCGAGCTCAGACAATTTTCTTATCTTTAACGTATGGATTATAGACAATTTTTAGAGATTCGAGCGGACAAGCGATTTGGGAAACCTTGTATAAAAGGAACTCGAATTACCGTTTACGATGTGTTGAATTGGCTTTCTAACGGAATGAGTCGTGAGGACATTAAATCTGATTTTGAAGAACTATCAGATCAAATGATCGATGCTTGCCTTGCATATGCTGCTGATAAAGAACGAAGGTTGATTACGATAGTGTGAACCTTCTATTCGATCAGAACATATGGCCAAGAATCCTAAAATTCTTACCTCAGCATTTTTCAGATTGCCAACAAGTAAGGTTTGTAGGACTTGAAGATTCCTCAGATATGGAAATTTTTCAATTTGCGAAGAAAAAAAATTTCGCCATAGTCACTTTTGATTCTGACTTTGTGGACCTCAACGCCATGTATGGAACTCCTCCGAAAATAGTTTACCTGAACACCGGCAACTTAACAACAGCCAATATTTCTGAACTCATGACAGATAATATTTTACGAATTCATCACTATCTTAACTCCGAGTGAGATGACATTCTTGAATTGATTAAGGCTCCATAGTTAAAGCCAAAGAAGAGATACTAGCAAAAGAATAAAGAGAATTTCATGATGGGCAAGCATTGGTTAATTGTAATCATCGTTCTTTTTGCTGGCTATAAAATTTTCATTGGTCTTAGTGACCTTGTAGAATCAAGAAGGGCACAAGAACAATGGACGACTGAAGATAGAAATTCTTTAATTAGTAAATGTATCAAAGAGACTGGTGCTAATGGGACAAAATACCCGGAATTGACAGAGAACTACTGTGCATGCTCAATTGACAACATATTAGCAGAGTTTACGAAGCCTGAATACCTTGAACTAATTAAAAGACCAATCGAAGAGCAGATTAAAATTTCTTTACCAACTTTTCAAGAGTGCCTGACTGAATACCAGAATGCAATGAA
Organism: Cytophagales bacterium; assembly: GCA_038218385.1. Taxonomy (GTDB): domain Bacteria; phylum Bacteroidota; class Bacteroidia; order Cytophagales; family Cyclobacteriaceae; genus JBBRKB01. The sequence goes on from JBBRKB010000160.1 coordinate 1,860, forward strand.
GGGAGTAGACGGATAGTTCTCTTTCCGACAGGACTAAATGGAGGCGATCATGATTCCGGCACAGGTTCGCTGCATGGTTTAAAAGTCCGGAGGTGTTAAGAAGTATCATTGAATTGATGAATCATTTAAATGAATTGTATTTGAAAGAAAATCGTAAATTCGAGCATGCAAGAAGCAATTGACATAACAACAAAACTAAATGAGTTGAAACCTATTTTGACTGACAGATTTAATGTTAGTAAAATAGGTTTTTTTGGATCCTATGCTACGGGGGATCAAACGGAGAAAAGTGATTTGGATTTGTTAGTTGAATTTTCCCGACCCATCTGATGGGAATTCTTTACCCTAGAAGGATTTCTTGAAAAGGAATTTGGTTTGAGCGTGGACTTGGTGACAATTGATGCGCTAAAAGCAAGGACTAAAAATCGAATCTTAAACCAAGTGATTTACATTTGAAACCCAGCGAATGAGACGATATTCTATATCTTGAGGACATTGTTCTGGCGATGGATCGCATTCAAGAATATGTATCTGGCTTTGATTATCAACATTTCAAATGGGATTACAAAACAGTAGATGCGGTCATTCGGAATTTTGAAATCATTGGTGAAGCCAGTAAAAACTTATCAAAGGTATTAAAGGACAAATACAACTGGGTTCCTTGGGACGAAATGTATCGACTGAGAAACCGAATTTCCCACGAGTATTTTGGGATCGACTACGAAATAATTTGGGATATTACCTCCAAGCATTTGCCCCAAAATCATAATGATATAATGGATATTTTGAAGAATGAGAAATTGGGCAATTGAAAATATTTCTTCATCACTTTAAAGCTCCAATCCAATCCTCCTCGAAAGATCAGAAGAGAATTTATGCGTGGGGTCGTACTTCCGTTTTATTTCAAGCCACTCTTTGTACTGCGGGTACATAGCCTTAAACGTAGGCTCATCTAGGTATGCATCTTTGCCTAAGTAGATACGTCCGCCCATCGCCAACACCATCTGGTCAAGGTTTTTAGTAAATGCTTTTAATTGAGGTGTCACGGGAAAGTCGATGGCAAAAGTGTAGCCTTCAAAAGGGAATGACAAAAGTCCTTGGCCTTTTCCAAATTTCTTCAACACATTTAGAAAAGGAATACAACCGCTGGTGGTTATGGCTTCTAAAATTTTCCGGATGTTATCGCGACCATGGGCTTCGGGTATCACAAATTGATATTGAATGAAGCCACGCTTGCCATACCCTTTGTTCCAATTGTTGATGGCATCTAAGGGATAAAAAAAGTTTTCATAGTGTGAGATGCCGTTACCGGAGCGTTGTTTCCAATCAATCACGCTGTTTAAGATGCTTACTGTAAAAGCATTTAAAGAAAATGCCGGCATGTAAAAGGGAACCGTAATCTTTGGCTTCTTTCCAATCTTCAACGGATCAGATCGTAGGGCTTGTGGCAAATCGGCAAGTGTGGCATTGTTGCCCATGGCCAATACACCGCGTCCTAATTTTTTTCCTTTGGCAAGTGAATCGATCCACGCTACAGATGAACTATATTCTTCGTCAGCGGCATCAATAGCATCCAGCATTTCATCCAGGTTGTTAGCCGCTACTGATTTTTGTTTGAAGTACGTGGTTTCAATTTTTCTAAGTTGAATGGTAGCAGTAAGAATAGTTCCGAGTAATCCAAGTCCACCGAAGTTGGCCCAGAAGAGGTCGCTATTTTCTTCACGACTTGCCAATAAAATAGTACCATCTGCCAATAGGATAGTGAAGTTCAATACACAATTGACAAACGATCCATCAATGTGGTGCGCTTTGCCATGCACATCATTCGCGATAGCGCCACCAATGGTCACGTACTTCGTGCCGGGTGTTATCAGCGGGAACCAACCCCTTGGTGTCAGATGGGTGATAATGTCTTCTAGTGAGGTACCTGCTTCACAGGTTAAAATTCCATTTACTTCATCAAAGGAAAGAAAGCGGTTGAGCTTTTCCATTTTCACAATCGCATGATCTTGATTGGTGGCTTGGTCGGCATAGCTTCGGCCTAGTCCGCGTGGAATAATTTTTCCAAGGTGGGTTGCGTTTCCGATTTCCTTTAGGGTGTGTGGATAGACAACCTGACTTTTGGCTTTGGGTATGTTGCCCCAGCCGGAAAGGGTTTCTTCAATGGTTTGCATAACTAAAGCGTAATAGACCTGGCGAAATTATTTCATTATCACCACATATCCCATCGATTTTTGAAAGAATGTTGTGCTGTAAAATATTACGCTTAATGGGAACACTTCTGCACTGAAGCTTTAACGCCTTTTTTAATGGCCTTGCTTCTTGCCATTTGTACATCAGTTGGATTGACATATGTTTCACTTTGATCTTTATGCCGAATGATAACGCCACTCATTGTAGTTGTCGCATTTATCGTAAACGCTGCAGAAGGGTCTTTCAAAGGAAGTAAAGAAATAACAACGGTAGATTTATTTCCCTGATCGTTGTTGGTAGGTTTGTGGGCAAAACCGGCACGCTGCAATTCAAGCTCTCTACTCGTGTAGAAATTGAAGAAGTTATCACGATGTTGCTCCGTGGGTTTTATAAGCAGCAAATGCGTATAGCCCAACTTTTGTAATTTCTCAAAACTTGTAGAATCAATGGGAAGTGTAATTCCGGATGCGCTTAAGTTCCATTCTTCCGCGGGAGATATTTTACATCCACTTTTTTCGATTGCATGATCCGTTCGATTTGTCTTAAATCAAACTCACTGCTCTCTTTTGGCAGGAAGGGGATGAGTAGTTTGTCGCCAGCCTCTAACTGTGTGTAACAAACCCCAGATTCATTTATTTTAGTAGAAGCACAGCCTGCTAAAATAAATGACATGGAAAGTAATACTATCAGCTTCATTAACGAGAGGATTAATGTAAAGTAAGGTAGACTGGTCTTTATTTCAACGAAGAAAAATCAAACGACTCTTCGAGGAATTTGGTAGTGAACTTGCCGCTTCTGAATATTTCATTGTCCATCAACTTGATGTGGAACGGAATGGTTGTCTTGATACCTTCAATCACAAACTCTTGAAGCGCTCTTTTCATTCTCGTAATCACTTCTTCGCGTGATTGGCCGCTCACAATTAGTTTGGCAATCATAGAATCGTAATTCGGTGGGATGGTGTAACCTGCATAAATGTGGCTGTCTATTCTCACGCCGTGACCTCCGGGCATATGGAGGTTTGTAATTTTTCCGGGCGATGGCCTGAATCCATTCGCAGGGTCTTCAGCGTTTATTCTGCATTCCATGGCATACAAGTTGGGGAAATAATTTTTGCCTGAGATAGGCACACCTGCTGCTACTTTTATTTGCTCTTTAATAAGATCGTAATCGGTAACTTCTTCTGTGATGGGATGCTCCACCTGAATACGGGTATTCATTTCCATGAAGTAAAAATCCCCATGCTTGTCAACGAGGAATTCAATTGTACCAGCACCTTCATACCCGATGGCCTTGGCACCTTTGATTGCGGCATCGCCCATCTTTTCACGAAGCTCTTGCGTAATGATGGGAGAAGGAGTTTCTTCCAAAAGTTTTTGATGTCTGCGTTGAATAGAGCAATCACGCTCTGAGAGGTGACATACTTTTCCGTATTGGTCACCGATTATTTGAATCTCGATATGACGTGGCTCTTCAATAAATTTTTCAAGGTAAAGGCCATCGTTGCCGAAAGAAGCACTGGCTTCGCGGCGTGCATCGTCCCATGCTTTTTGGAATTCACTTTTATCGTTGATGATGCGCATGCCTTTACCACCCCCACCTGCAGTTGCTTTTATAATTACCGGATAGCCTATTTTTTCGGCAAGCTTAACACCTGATTCCATAGAGCTTAACAATCCTTTTGATCCGGGAATGGTGGGCACGCCGGCTTTTTTCATCGTATCTTTTGCCGTAGCCTTGTCGCCCATCTGGTTGATCATCTCTGGCGAGGGGCCGATGAACTTGATGCCGTACTCATGGCATACAGCGGAGAACTCCGCACGTTCAGAAAGAAAACCATAACCAGGATGGATAGCATCGGCATTGGTAATTTCTGCAGCGCTGATAATGCGTGGTATGTTTAGATAAGAATCTTTGCTGGGTGCGCCACCGATGCAGACAGCTTCATCGGCAAAGCGTACATGCAAACTTTCACGGTCTGCTGTGGAGTACACCGCTACTGTTTTGATACCCATCTCACGACAGGTTCGGATAACACGTAAGGCAATTTCTCCCCGGTTTGCTATTAATATTTTTTTGAACACGAGCTCAATAATTTAATTTGAAATGGAATTAAATAAAACACAAACGTCACTTTTCTGAATTTCGCCAGATCGATTTCGATTTGTTAATCAGGCTCTACAAGGTAAAGCACTTGATCGTATTCAACGGGTGTAGAATTTTCCAACATTACTTTCACTACCGTTCCTGATACTTCCGATTCAATTTCGTTGAATAGTTTCATGGCCTCGATGATGCATATAATCTGCCCTTTGGAAACCTTGTCACCTACGTTCACAAAGGATGGTGAGTCAGGGTTTGGTGAGCGATAGAACGTACCGATCATGGGCGATTTTATTTCAACATGTTGCTTTCCTGCAGGCTCAACATTTTCCGCTGTTTCTACCCGAGGTGTTGTTGCTTGTGTAGGAAGAATGGTTTGGGGAGCAGGAAGTGAAGCAACCGGTACGGAAGATTTTAAAACCTTTTGATCGGGCTCACGCTTCACATGTAGTTTCAATTCTTTTGTCTCGATGTTTACCTCGTTGAGTCCTGTCTTAGAGATAAAATCTATAAGGTCACGTATTTCAGAAGTTTTCATGTCCGATTTAGTGTTTGTTGATCCAGGAATCACAGTAGGTCTAATGGTCTTCCTGATCGTTTTGGATTTTGCTGTTTTCGCCATTTTTAGTCAGACTTTATTTTACACGTTCTATATAATCACCCGTGCGGGTATCAATTTTAACATTGTCACCAGAGTTGATGAAGAGCGGTACACGTACCTCGGTTCCATTTTCTAGTGTCGCTGCTTTTAATGTTCGGGTTGCAGTGTCTCCTTGAAGCCCGGGCTCCGTATACGATATTTCCATCGTCACGTTAGCAGGTGGTTCGGCCGTTATAGGGGAGGCGCCATCTTCAAATGCAATGATCAAGGTCACACCTTCTTTAATGTACTTGACGGAATCACCCAGCAATGCTTTGTCAAGGTAAATCTGCTCGAAAGTTTGGTTGTCCATACACACCAGGCTTTCGCCATCGGCATAGAGGTATTGGTATTCTTTTGTTTCAACGCGAAGCAGTTCAATATCTTCGCCAGGGCGAAAGCGGTTTTCGGCAATTTTTCCGTTACGGATGTTGCGCATTTTCACCTGGTAAAAAGCACGTAGGTTTCCCGGGGTTCGATGTTGAAGTTCTTCTACCTGCATAATCTCACCATTGTAGCGAACAAAATTCCCTCTGCTTAAATCAGATACTGTGGCCATAGTTTAAAAACGTGTTCAAGTTACAAATCAATATTACAAATGCAATTGCTGCCTATTTGGGGTCGTAAGCCCATTTCACATAGATGGCACCCCAAGTAAATCCCCCTCCGAAAGCGGCCAAAATGAGTTTGTCTCCTTTTTTTAATTTCTTTTCATAATCCCACAACAGCAGCGGTATTGTTCCGGCTGTTGTGTTACCATATTTTTCAATGTTCATCATTATTTTTTCATCTGGTATGCCGATGCGACTGGCGGTGGCATTGATGATACGTTTATTGGCCTGATGCGGCACGAGCCAGGCTATATCGTCTCCTTTAAGATTATTTTTTTCTAAGAGTTTGCCGGATATATCGGCCATGTTGGTAACGGCAAATTTAAAAACCGTTGCACCTTCCTGATAGATGTAATGCATCTTAGCATCAACCGATTCATGCGAGGCAGGCATCCGGCTACCGCCACCTTTCATGTTCAGAAACTGAGAACCTGATCCATCACTGCGATGGAGTGAATCGATAACACCGACATCTTCTGTGGTGGGCTCCAACATTACGGCAGCGCAGCCATCCCCAAAAATAATACAGGTTGTTCTATCCTGATAGTTTATAATGGCCGACATTTTATCTCCACCAACCACTATTACTTTTTTGTGCGAGCCTGATTCTATAAACTTTGCGCCTGTTGTGAGCGCGTAAATAAACCCTGAACAGGCAGCACTGATATCGTACCCAAAGGCTTCCGTTGCTCCGATGCCTTCAGCAATCAGTGTGGCCGTAGCCGGAAAGGACATGTCAGGGGTAACCGTGGCACAAATGACCAACTCAACATCTTTTGGGTTT
>JBBRKB010000161.1:0-8180 GCA_038218385.1 Cytophagales bacterium
CTGAACCGGGAACCGTACTTAAGGTTTTTATATCGATGTCTGGATTGAATTGATAGTTCCAGAAATTAATAAGAAAAGCTCCCTTTCTTATTTTATCGCCGGTGTTGACTTTGCCAAGGCTGCTTATTGTTCCACTGTCAACGAACTTGAACTCTTCTGTACGATCAATGCCTTCCCTCCTAAGTTTATAAGAAAGGGCGCCTTTTACTACTTCTTCACCTTTTTTTGCTCCGAATCCCATGAAGGTTCCATCGCTGGCTGAGTTTACGGTATAGGTTTTCTTAAATATTTTATCTTTTGTGGTAACGTAGTCAATGGTATCAATATTAACTATCACGCTGTCAACACCGTAACGCAAAGGGATGATGGTCTCCCTCCGAACGGTGATAGGCACCATGCCATTCTCAATGAAGGAGATCAATGTATCCCAGCTGGAGGTATATTTTCCGTTTTGCTCCAGGTAAACTTTTTCAGCTTCCCTGATCACCATTAGCTTATTGGTGATTTGCTTTTCGGTCATTTGAATTTTTTCTTTCTCCAAAATGGTTGAGTGAATACTATTGTACAGGTAATAGGCGAGGGCGCAACTAATTACTAACAGTACGTAGGAGATGATTTTGGTAAGATTCATTTTACAAGGTTTAAGTTTGCAATTATAATTATTTTAGGCAGTAAATAGCAAGGTAGTTTCCATAGAGTTAAAATTATATTTTGATATAGCCTGAGGCATTTTTCAAGCTTTTCTCGTCTGGATAAAGGGTAAATATGCCATGTTTCTCATGCCGCTTTAGCTTTTGTATAGATGAATAAGGGTAAAATTCGACATCACGGATAATTTGCTCATCAGGCTGCATTTCAGGATCAAAACCCACTTTGAGGGTGCCACCCATAAGCTTCACCTGAAAAAACAATTCTACAGCATGTAAAGGATGCTCAATATACTCACAAACAAACTGAAATGTGCCAATTTGTACTTCAAGGCCTGTTTCTTCGAGAAATTCGGTGATAAGCGCTTCCTCTGCCGTAATGCCAAAATCAATTCCACCACCTGGTGGGGCCCAAAATTTTTCATGGGATAATCCGCTGTGATTCACCACGAGCAAATGATCTTCGTTCCAACACAATCCGCTGACACGGATTCTAACTTTGTTTCCATAAATTTCATCGATTTTGCTTCGCATCATGTTGAGTAATTAGGTTAATTGCCGCTCGAATAATAAGTCACATTTTTAGTCTAAAATATCTCGATATTTGGCTGAATTGTTGATAGAAGAGTTCTTAAATTTGCAAAAAAGAAGTTAGCGATGAAATCTCCATGGCGCTACGTTTACCCAAAAGGGTGATAATTAAATTGGAGGTTACATGTGTCCATCAAAAACAATCAAGTAAAATGAAAAAGTATTTTTTAGTAGTACCGATGATTTTAGTGGTTTGCGGTTTGTTCGCTCAGACTGCACCCAAGCAAAATGGTCCCGTGATTACATGGGAAAAAGCAAGCCATGATTTTGGCGACATGTTTCAAGGGGATAAAGTTGAGCATACCTATGCTTTCACCAATACAGGAAATGAGCCCCTGATTGTGACCAATGTAAGTGTGACGTGTGGTTGCACAACTCCAAAAGGTTGGCCGAAAGATCCGATCCAGCCGGGAGGAAAAGGAGAGATCATTGTCGCTTTCAATAGCACTGGGAAATCAGGCAGGGTAAACAAAGTGGTTACCATTGTCTCTAATTCTGTAGGGGAAGTGAATCAGGTATCGTTTACCACCAACATTATTACCAAAACAGAACAACCCTAAGGATTTGTTTAGCAATAAAAAATGGAAGCTTTTGATTGAGGCTTCCATTTTTTTTTGGCTGATAAAATGATCCGTTATTTTTTATTGCCGACCGCAATACCTCCAGCTAGCAACGCCCATCCCGCAATAAACAGCACGCCACCAAGGGGTGTAATAGCACCTAAAATTTTGATGTTGGTCAAGGCAAGAATGTACAGACTGCCACTGAAGAAAATTATACCTACGAAAAAGCAGAGGCTTGCATATCGAAATAATTTTGAGTCCATGGTGTTCATCAAAATGCCGACTGCCAGCATGGCAAGGGTGTGATAGAATTGGTAATCAACTGCCAGCTTGAATGTATCGATGCGATCGTTGGCTGTTAATATGTCTTTCAATCCATGTGCGCCAAATGCACCTAACCCTACTGCCACAAGGCCTGACAACGATGCTATGAGAAGTGTTTTTTCTTTGTTCATGTTCTTTTGAAAGTTAGTGTCTGCTACCAAAAATGGATGAGCCTACACGCACAAGCGTACTGCCTTCTTCCATGGCAATTGTGTAGTCACTGCTCATCCCCATCGAAAGGTTTTTCATCTGAATATTTTGCCCTAACGAAAGTGCGGCAAGGGCATCAAATATTTTTTTTAATTTCCTAAACTCATTTCTGATTTTACTGTGGTCTTCTGTAAACGTTGCCATACCCATTAAGCCTTCTATTCTAATATGCGTGAAGGTTGCGGGTACATCACTCATCAAAAAATCGTTGAGCTCGGCTTCATCAAATCCAAACTTAGTGTCCTCATCTGCAATGTAGACTTGCAGCAAGCAAGGGATGGTACGTAAGTTCTTTACGGCTTGTTTGTTGATCTCTTCCAGAAGTCGGATGCTATCAACGGAATGGATGAGTGAAACAAATGGGGCAATGTATTTTACTTTGTTGGTTTGTATGTGCCCAATCATGTGCCATTCTACGTCCTTGGGTAGCTCCTCGTATTTCTGTTTTAATTCCTGGGCTTTATTTTCACCAAAAATACGCTGGCCTGTATCGTATGCTTCCAAAATTTTGTTATTTGGCTGCGTTTTACTCACCACTACCAGTTTAACATGGCCTGGTAGGGTATGAATGATAGCGTTTATATTATTTTTAATATTCATTACCTATTTTTAACCCCTTAATGATTAATCAACAGCAAAAATATGGCTATCCTCGGAACATTGCTTAAAAAAGGTATTCGAATCCGGGAAGTGCTTGAGCAAGAATACACTTTTTCGTATGATCTTCAGAAGAAGGAGTTGAAAGAGTTGTTGATCACGGCAAGCCAGACGGAGTTTGGAAAACATTATGGCTTTGCAGACATTCTGAAACAATTCCGAAAGGGGGACAAAGAATTTTATACACAGTTCAAGGGACAGGTTCCCATTCATACCTACAATAAAATCTATAACGACTGGTGGAAGCTTTGCCGCAGTGGCGCCAAGAATATCTGCTGGCCAGGTCGTGTGAAATACTTTGCCTTAAGTTCAGGCACGTCAGAAGCTTCTTCTAAATACATTCCTGTTACAAAGGATATGACGAAGGCCATACAAAAGACGAGCGTACGGCAGATACTGACGTTGTCCAAGTACGATCTTTCATCCGATTTATTTGAGTCTGGAATTTTAATGTTGGGTGGCAGCACGCACTTGAACCATACCGGAAGTTATTTTGAAGGTGACTTAAGTGGTATTCAGGCAGCGCGTCTTCCGTTTTGGTTTCAACATTTTTATAAACCCGGGAAAAAAATTGCCAAGACAATTCGGTGGGATGCCAAGCTTGATGAGATTACACGCAAGGCACCTGAGTGGGATATTGGTATTGTGGTAGGGGTTCCGGCCTGGATACAAATACTCATGGAAAAAATCATTGCCCGCTATAAGGTCAATAACATTCATGAGATATGGCCCAACCTTCGCGTGTATGTACATGGCGGTGTTTCATTTGACCCGTATCGAAAAGGGTTTGAAAAATTATTGGCGCGGCCTATTCATTATATAGAGACCTATTTGGCATCAGAAGGATTTATTGCTTTTCAGGCCTATCCAAACAAGCGGTCTATGCGGATTGTGTTGAATAATGGAATCTTCTATGAGTTTGTTCCTTTTGATGAAAAGAATTTTGACTCCACCGGTGAAATAAAGCCAAATGCCGAAGCCATCATGATAGATGAAGTGGAGGAAGGGAAGGAGTATGCTATTCTGCTTTCTTCATGTGCCGGGGCATGGCGCTACCTTATTGGTGATGTTATAAAATTTGTTTCCATAGAAGATTCCGAGATTGTAATCACGGGTCGCACCAAGCATTTCCTGAGTCTTTGCGGTGAGCATCTTTCCGTTGAGAACATGAACAAAGCGATTGAACTTGTTTCCAATGAATGTAATATCACCATTACGGAATTTACGGTTGCCGGCATACCACACGGTTCACTCTTCGCGCATCATTGGTACATCGGTACAGATGATGAGATTGATCCAACGGTCTTGAAAGAAAAAATTGATAATTACTTAAAAGAATTAAATGACGACTATGCTGTGGAGCGTAGTGCTGCTCTTAAAGAAATTTATGTTGATGTAGTCCCGGTAAAAACATTTTACGATTGGTTGGAAACAAAAGGAAAAATTGGTGGACAGAATAAATTCCCGCGTGTGATGAAGAATGCCCAACTCGATGATTGGAAGGCGTTCATACAAAAATCTTTGAATGGAAATAGTCATTAAAGGAATTGCCTACGGCATACTGCTGGCCTTTCTTATTGGCCCGGTATTCTTCACCATTATTCAAACCAGCATTGAGCGAGGGTTTATGAACGGTGCTTATGTAGCGGTAGGCGTGTCCATTAGTGATGCGTTTTATATCACCGTTACCTACTTAGGCATTTCGCAGATTGTAAACAATCCCAACCTCAATATGTATTTAGGCTACGGTGGCGGTAGTGTGCTCCTGGTGTTTGGTCTTTACTATTTATTCATAAAAAACAAGAAACTTCAGCAATACAATCATCAGGAGGTGTTGGCAAAAAGTCCACTGCGATGTATGGTGAAAGGATTTGTTATCAATGGATTGAGTCCAATGGTGTTATTGTTTTGGGTAGCAACAATGGGGGTTGCCACTTCTGAATTTGGTTACGTGACACCGTCCAGTGCGGTATTGTTTTTTGGATCTATTGTGATAACCGTGTTTACAACCGATTTGATAAAAGCAAAATTGGCTGATAAACTTAGAAAGGTGATGACACCACGCGTTATCCGTATTCTAAATGTTGTTCTTGGGTTAGCGATGATAATTTTTGGCGGCAAGCTTATCTTTTTTGCCGGATCTGCTGGTGCTAATCCTGCAGTACATTTGTTATGAAGGTAGACTTCAAAAGCAACCATAAGAGGAACAGAACAATCGCCCACTGCAAATAGATATAATAATAGTCAGACGTATTTTTGTAACGTGTCTCTTTAATCTCTGCACGTTCATACTCATCAATGCGTTCAAAAACTTTTACCAGCGCCTGATTATTGGTTGCCCGGAAAAACTCACCATTACCAATCTTGGCAATTTTACGCATCGTACTCTCATCAACAGTATTGGGATACATCTGAGGATTTCCAAAAAAATCTTTTCCGCGCGGCACCATCCCTTCTTTTCCTACAACAATGGTATAGATGGTGATGTCATAGGCATACGCAAGTTCGGCAGCCGTAATGGGATCAATGTTGCCTGCATTACTATCGCCGTCACTCAATAATATACACACTTTGGATTTAGCGGTAGACTCCCGCATGCGATTGGTAACAACGGCCAAGGCACTTCCTATAGCTGTGCCTCTGCTTTCGATCATCTCATAATTAATTTCATCCAGGTATTGATTAAGCAAAGCATAATCGGTTGTGAGTGGCGCAAGGGAAAACGCATCACCCGAGAAAACAACCAGACCGATACGATCTTGCTTTCTGCCGGCAATAAAATCATGGGCAACTTTTTTGGCAGCCTCTAGCCGGGTAGGTATAAAGTCTTCCATCTGCATGGATTGCGAAATATCCAATGCAATCATAATATCGATCCCTTCTGTCCATTGCTCCACTTGTTCGTTGGGCTTTTGTGGCCGGGCCAGCGAGACAATCAACAGCAAGCCAACCATCATCAAGAGTAATTCCGGTAATATTCTGATCAGGTTGGTAGGCGAACTTTGTAATTGTTTTTGTGTCACTGCCACGGGCAACTTTTGACTCATGTTTGCCTGCAAGAGCCAACGCGCAACAAAAAGGAGAATAACGAGTGGAAGGCCGTAAAGTATGTATGCGTTGTCCCAAACATATTCCTTAAAGGTAGAAGGGAAAAACCACTCCCATGAATACCACGGTGTGATCAGATCATCCATGCTGCACCTCCTTTACTTTTTGTTGAAACTGATCATTGGCAAAGTCTCGTAATGATTCAAACGGTTTTTCTGATGCATGCTGATGGCCATAAATCACACGATCGATTGCCTGCAGGTTTTGTTTTAAGGTGTCGTTATGAAGGATGTTTATCGTCTCACGCGTTGTCAATGTTGTGTAGGGCTTACGCTCCAGTTGTTCCATGTATTTTTTCCAGATACCCACAGATTGCTCCGCTGCCAAAGTAGATGGAGTTGATTTAATCTCATCCATGCTAAGTGTGTATTCGCTGAGAAACTTCTCATGGTTTTTGCGTAAGCGTTTCAATTTAAAATATCGCTTTATTTTTTTACCAAACACTAACCAAACGGTAATCGCCATTAAAAATAAACCCAAGACTATCGCACCGGCCACTATGTAATTGAAATTTCCGGAAACGGGCTCGTATGCAACCGTGATTTTTAAAGGCAGGTCTTTTGTTTCAACCGAATCGGGCATGGAGGCAACTAAGAATTGAAGTTTTACACTACTGGGTTCGGGTTCAACAACGGTGCAATCTGCAGTGTGAATAATATAGACAGGTAACGCAAGCGACTGAACGCTATCCACTTCAAACGTGCTTACATAGTACACCACACTGTCATAGCTGAGCCCTTCTTTTGTTTGAGTCGGAAAAAATTTCTTTTTCTCAAATTCAAATGGAAAGAAGTTGTAGGTGGAATCGGGGAATACAACATTAACATTGGCGGGATATTTTGCCGAAAGGCTGTACATAATTACATCTCCAACAATCAAGCTATCTGATTGGAACTGGCCGTTCACTTTTATATCCTCCTGACATGATGCGCTTGTTCCCCAATGGAGCAATGCTAGTATGAAGTAAATCCTGATCAATACGTAATTCATGAAACGAAGCTTGATCAAGTTGTTTTTAATGTTCTGTTCCTTACCTTAAACAACTTCAAAAGTTTAGGCACATAATCTTCATCTGTATCAAGGGTAATAAAATTAATCTGGTGCCTGCGGCTGAACGATGCCAATTCTTCGATCCTGCTAGTAAGACGTTCACGCATCACCTGACGAAAATTTCCGAAGGAGGTATTGATCCATAATGTTTTCTTCGATTCTTTGTCCACCACAGGAATGATGCCCAGCTTCGGCAATTTAGTTTCACGCTTGTCATGAATGTTGATGATCACCAGGTCATGTCGCTTGGCCAAGGCGCGTAGGTTTTGAAAATAACTTTCGTCATCAATGAAATCAGAGATAAGAATGATCACACTTCTTCGCCTGATGGTATTGAGTGCAAATGCCAACGCTTTGGCAAGGTTGGTCTTGGTAGATTTTGGCACCAGGTTAATGAGGGTGTGAATTATTTCATACGCCCTTGCCGCACCTTTTAATGGTTTTAAATATTTTTCTTTTTGATCAGAAAAACAAATAAGACCCACATGGCTCGACTCTTTAATGGCGCTTAAGGTCAGGACACCACAAATTTCTTTTCCAATATCGGCTTTCGTTTTTCCGGGGCTTCCAATTTCTTCCGATGCGCTTACATCCAGAATAAAAAATACGGTCTGCTCTTTTTCTTCGCGAAACGTTTTCACGTACATGCCATGACCTTTTGCCGACACATTCCAATCAATGGTGCGGATGTCATCACCGTATTGATAGGGGCGTACATCATCAAACTCAAGTCCTGTTCCTTTAAAAACAGAGTGAAAGTCACCCTGCATTTGGCTGGTGACCGCCTTGCGTATCTGGATTTCGTATTTCCGAAGTTTCTTAATAAGCTCTTTCACACGCAATATTCATTAATGAATAGACCTTGTTATTAATTTGGTGGCAAAAATAGGACAATTATGAGTATTTTGCCCCACTAAATTATGACTGGAAGAGATAAAACCTTTGAACGGAAGATGCGGTATGTGAGTATGCTCTGTCTTTTTTTTCTAGCCCTTTCGTGTGGAAAAAAGAGGCCAGAAGGTATTATGTC
>JBBRKB010000162.1:0-8177 GCA_038218385.1 Cytophagales bacterium
CCTGAAGAATCTGGTCGCCAGCAGTTCGCTTTTGTTGGAAGATAATAGCTGGATATCTTCTCGTTGAAGGTTGGATATCATCAATGTTGATTTTGTCCAATAATTTTCTGCGGCTTGTTGCCTGCCTTGACTTAGAAGCATTGGCACTAAAGCGGGCAATGAACTCTATCAATTCCTTTTTCTTTTCTTCGGCTTTCTTGTTTGAAGAGGAACGCTGTTGAAGGGCCAACTGACTTGATTGATACCAGAACGAGTAGTTACCTGTATACAATTTGATAGCGCTGAAATCAATATCAACAACATGGGTACAAACTGTATCTAAAAAGTGACGATCGTGAGATACAACAATAACGGTATTTTTAAATTCTAAAAGATAGTCTTCCAACCAGGTGATGGTGTGAATATCCAAATCGTTGGTAGGTTCATCGAGGATCAGGATATCGGGATTACCAAAAATGGCCTGCGCCAAAAGAACACGCACCTTTTGATTTCCGCTTAGTTCTTTCAATGCTTTGTAATGGTGCTCTTCTTCAATACCCAGACCACTAAGCAAAGCCGCCGCATCCGACTGTGCATTCCATCCGTCCATTTCGGAAAACTCACCTTCCAGTTCGGAAGCTTTGATACCATCTTCTTCAGAGAAGTCCGGTTTTTCGTAAATGGCATCTTTCTCTTTCATGATTTTCCACAACCTGGTATGACCCATGATCACCGTGTCAATCACATCAACCTCATCATACTCATGGTGATTCTGACGAAGCACGGCCATCCGCTTGCCCGGGTCAATGCTCACATTACCACCTGTGGGACTAATATCACCAGCAAGGATTTTCAGGAACGTAGATTTACCGGCACCATTGGCACCAATCACACCGTAGCAGTTGCCACCTGTAAATTTGACGTTTGCCTGGTCAAATAAAACCCGCTTTCCGAATTGTAGAGAGACATTGTTTGCAGCTATCATAGTGGTAATGGAAAAATGAAGCGGCAAAGGTAAGGGTATTTGCGCGAAAGGTCTATACCACTTCCAATAAAAGGAAACGTAAGGTTTAGTGTTCATTTAAATCGAATGCAGGGATTGTTTTGTGAATATTCTTCTGTGGAAATAAAGGATAGAATCAAGTACCTTTGTTTTAAGATGAAAAAGGCTGAGTTGATTTCACAGAAACAAAAGGAAGAGGATCGGATTCTGGAGGATATCCGAAGAACCCCCGAAGAACGTATTGCTCTGGCATTTAAACTAACCAGGCTCGCTTTGTTGCATGCACCACCCGAGGGTTTCACGGATGACTCGGATAAAGATTGGGTCGTGCTAAAAAGAAAGAAAAGGGTTTTTTAAAAAAGATGCTGCGTCATTCACAAGCCGCAACGTGAAGTCTGCTACAGGTGACATAAAAATTTCGATTGAATTGAATTTAAGATTTTGAATTAGAAAATCAAGGTATCACGATTAGGAGAGTAGAGCACAAACAAAATTTTTATTAGTAATGATATCGGCATTGGAAAATGATCATCGTCTGAACACCAGCCTTACCTTCAATTCTATATACAAGTCGATGCTCTTTATTTATACGTCTTGACCAACAACCTTGCAAAGCATTTTTTAATGGTTCAGGTTTGCCAATTCCTTTGAAGGGAGTCGACTTAGTATTCTTTATAAGTTCATGAATTCTTTCCATAACCTGTTTCTGATCCTTCCAAGATAAGTAGTCTTCCCAACCAGATTCTGTAAATGTAATGTTCATTATTTTTGGAATCTATCTGTTAATGTTTATAAATTTATTAATATTTTAAATCATTTATAAACAAATATTGATACTTATAATTGAATTGTTTAAGTTTGTGTCACGTTAAGCGAAACCTTCCGGTAAAGGAAACCGAGTTAAAAAGAATGAAAACGACAACCATTAGTTCCTTTAGACTTAAAATGAAAGACTATATTCAGTCTATCTTCGATGATCAAGAACACCTTTTTGTATCTGGCCCTAAAAACAAAAACATTGTAATCCTAACCGAAGAGGAATATGATTCGCTTAATGAAACAGCCTATTTACTCAAGTCGCCCGCAAATGCACTTAGATTAATGCAGAGTTTAAAAGAGTTTGAAGAGGGCAAGATCATTAAGTCAAACCTTTAGGATTCTGTCGCTGGAAATCAGTGACAAAGTCAATTAGCCTGCTAAACTATGCACCACCAACCCACTCCTTAACTTCGGCTCGAACCAAGTTGTCTTGGGCGGCATGATTGCTCCGCTGTCGGCAATGTCGATGAGTTGTTGCATGGAGACAGCATAAAGAGCGAAGGCAGCTTTCATTTCTCCATTATTCACTCTGCGTTCCAATTCTTTAAGTCCACGCATACCGCCCACGAAATCAATGCGCTTGTCGGTGCGCAGGTCAACAATATTTAATAAGGGTTTTAAAACGTGTTCAGATAAAATCGTCACATCTAAAACTCCAATGGGATCATGATCATTGTACGTTCCCAGTTTAGCTTTTAAAGCGTACCACTTCCCCTCCAAATACATACTGAACTCATGAAGATGTGAAGGGCGATGCGCATGGCTTCCTTTCAATTCAATATCAAATGACTTCTCCAATGCTTTCACAAATGTATCAGACGTATGGCCATTCAAATCTTTCACCACTCGGTTGTAATCCATGATGGCCAGCTGATTGTCGGGAAAGTGCACAGCGAGAAAGAAGTTATATTCTTCATTGCCTGAATGGTTTGGATTTTCTTTTTGTAAATCATAACCAACAAGAGCTGCGGCGGCCGTTCGATGATGACCATCGGCCACATAGGTTGCAGGCATCTTTTGAAACTCTTGAAGAATTTTGTTGACTATACTTTTATCATTCACCACCCACAGTCTGTGGGTTATACTATCTTCAGTGGTGAAGTCATACTCAGGTGTAGACTTCTTTATCGTATTAACAATCACATCTAGTTCAGCAACATTCTTATAGGCAAAGAACACCGGCTCGGCATTCATCATGCTTACGTGCACATGTTTCTTGCGATCAAGCTCCTTATCAGGTCGTGTGAGCTCGTGTTTTTTTATTTTATCATTCAGATAGTCTTCAACTGAGGCGCATGCAACGATACCATTCTGTGAGCGGCCATCCATTACGAGTTCGTATATGTAAAGGCATTCATCTTTATCCTGAAAGAAAATACTATCTTCAACTAGTTTCTTAAAGTTGTTCTTACCTGCTTCATACACTTCATCACTGTAATGATCAACATCATCTGGAAGTGTGATCTCTGGTTTTACAACATTAAGAAATGAAAAAGGATTGCCTTTTGCTTCTTCTCTCGCCTCATCGCTATTGAGCACATCATACGGACGTGATGCAACTTGTTTTACTTTTTCTTTTACAGGACGTAATCCTTTGAATGGTTTGATGATCATGACGTGTCAGGGGTATTTGAATCAGAATTTCTTTGAGACAGGAGGGAGCACCCGAGCCAGGATAACTCCTTCTATCGTTTTAATTTTATCAATCTGCTCTTCTTTAATATCACCATCTACATCAATGATATTGTACGCAATTTCATCACGATGTTGATTGAGCATGTCGGCAATGTTGATATGTTGATCTGCTAATACGTTGGTGACCTTTCCTACCATAGCCGGAACATTTTTATTGGCGATGATAATTCGTGAGCCGCCGTTGCGTGGCATGTCTGCTGATGGGAAGTTTACCGAATTCTTAATGTTGCCATTCTCCAAATAATTCTTCAATTGATCAACGGCCATCAACGCACAATTGGTTTCAGACTCAGGTGTTGACGCACCTAGGTGAGGTATGGTGATAATGTTCTCATGACCAAGAAAATCTTCTTCAGGAAAATCGGTAACATGCAGCGCTACCTTTCCGCTTTTCAAGGCATCCAATAAATCATCTTTGTTCAGCAAACCTTCGCGCGCAAAATTCATAATGCGAACGCCATCTTTCATAATGGCAAACTTTGACTTGTCGAGAAATCCGCGCGTGGAATCCATCAACGGTACATGTATAGAAATGTAATCAGACTCGGCCAACAAAGCATCAAGACTTCGTGCCTTCTCTACGTATTTTGATAATTGCCACGCTGCATCAATGGAGATGTACGGATCATAACCGATCACACGCATACCCAAACTTTCTGCTGCATTCGCTAGCAACATACCAATAGCACCCAAACCAATTACACCTAATGTTTTACCCATTATTTCAGGGCCTACAAAATTTGCTTTGCCTTTCTCTACTAGTTTAGGAACATCTTCTCCTTTACCTTTTAATGATTGAGACCAGTTGATGCCCTGCGTAATTTTGCGCGATGAAAGTAGCATAGCCGTTAGCACGAGTTCCTTTACCGCATTTGCATTTGCTCCCGGCGTGTTGAAGACAACTATGCCCGAATCAGTACATTTCTTTATTGGAATATTATTAACACCGGCTCCTGCGCGTGCAATGGCTTTTACGCTGGTGGGAAAGGAATACTCATGCAAGGAATAACTTCTCAACAAGATGCCATCAGGTGAACTAAACTCAGAAGCCACCTCATAACTTTCAAGTGGAAAACGTTTTAATCCATCGGATGCAATCTTGTCGAAAGTCTGTATTTTAAATGCCATTAACTATTGTTTGCTTGTTCAAATTCTTTCATAAAATCAACGAGGGTTTGCACACCTTCTTTGGGAAAGGCATTGTAGATGCTGGCTCGCATACCACCAACACTTCGATGGCCTTTTAATGTTTTCAATCCTCGCTTGCTTGCTTCCGCAATGAACTTGCTATCCAACTCTTCATTGCCTGTAACAAAAGGAATGTTCATGATGGAGCGATCATTTCCCTTTACAGTTGCATTGAATAATTTTGAATTGTCGAGAAAACTGTAAAGCATACCCGCTTTTTCACGATTACGTTTTTCCATAGCCGATACACCACCATTGGCAATCATCCATTCAAATACAAGCCCGGCAATGTATATCGTATAACAAGGGGGTGTGTTGTACATAGATCCTTCATCGGCATGCGTTTTATAATTGAACATGGTAGGTGTGAAGTCCAATGCCTTGCCAATCAAATCTTCGCGAATGATAACAATCGTCAATCCAGAAGGTCCGATATTTTTTTGTGCACCAGCATAGATGAGTCCGAATTTAGATACATCATAATTTTTTGATAGAATGTCTGACGACATATCACCAACCAGAATTTTATCACCAACACTTGGCAATTCGTGGAAGCAAGTTCCATAAATCGTGTTGTTGGTTGTGAAGTGAACATAGTCTGCATCAGCAGAATACATGTCTGGTGTAAGTGCAGGAATGTATGAAAACGTTTTATCTTCAGAAGAAGCAACAACCTTAACGGTTCCATAACGCTTGGCTTCAGAGATCGCTTTCTTTGACCATGCACCCGTATTAATGTAGTCCGCTTTTTTTGCTGATGTAAAAAGGTTGAGGGGCACCATAGCAAACTGTGACGATGCTCCACCTTGAAGAAACAATACTTTATAGTTGGCCGGAATGTTCATGAGCGTGCGCAGGTTATTCTCTGCGGCTTCATGAATGGCCATGTATTCTTTTCCACGATGACTCATCTCCATCACCGACATACCAGCGCCTCGGTAATCTACCAATTCTTCCTGCGCTTTCTGTAATACTTCAAGAGGCAATACTGCCGGGCCGGCAGAGAAATTAAAACATCTACTCATGTTAAAAGATATTTAATGGGTTTGTTTACTCAATTGATTGCAAGGCAGCGAATATGGGTGAATAAGGTGAAAGAGCCAAGTGAAGGAGGAGTAAAATTTATAAAATAGAAATGAGGGGCTCTTATTGCTATTGAGTTTTGAACGGATGCTGAAATGAATAGTTAATTCAAACAAAATCTATTCATTATTCGAAGTTGTTTTTATAGATTTAATCTATCGTTCATAAAGAAACAGGAAATCAATTCAATATGTACAGAATCAACTTGCTAATTATACTTGAACTATGAAACTTAAAAAAAACAGCATTCTCTTAATCGTATTGTGCTCATTATGGATCACAGCAGTATCTCAAAATATTGACACTATTGCCAATGAGCAAGACGATATCATCTACCAAGCTGATTCGCTGATGGCGAACTACAAATTTGAAAGAGCACTGATCATATTAGCGAAAGGCGATAGCCTCGACAAAGACATCCTCCTTCGAATAGGGCGATGTAACTTCCTGCTTGGTGCGTCTAACGCTGCCATACGTCCTTATGAACGTGTGCTGCAGCTCGATTCTGTTAATGTGACCGCGTTAAATCAATTGGGTTCGCTATATGCACGGAACGCTGATTATGAAAACGCATTGTCATGTTTTGTCCATCTTACAAGATTGGATTCAACGAGCAGCTATTATTGCAAACAAGTTGGAACCATGGCTTCCCGAGCTGCGGATAAATTGACTGCTATTTATTGGTTTAGAAAAACGCTCGACCTAAACCCAAGGGATTCTGAAGCTTCACTTGCATTAGGAAACCTCCTGATGGATTTGGAAGCGTATGATCAAGTTGATGTTGTAGTTGAAGAAGCACTTGCTGTGGATCCTCAATTTAAACCGTTGCTATTGCTCCAGGCTAGTTCTTGGCTGAAGCAGCAAGATTACGAATCGGTCATAATTTCCATCAATAACCTTTTAGAAAACTCAGACACGACCGCCGTGTACGCGAGAATGCTTGGTATCAGTTATTTCCGCACACAAGACTACAATAAAGTGATTGCTTGCATGAAATTTCTATTGAGTAACCTATATGCTCAAGATTGGATCTATTTTTACATGGGTGTTGCTTCTCGCGAGCTTGGTGATGTAAATGCTTCCATAACATGGTTCAGGTTAGCTGCACAAGAATCAATTTCAAGCAATACAAAGACGTACTACTCTCATCTCGGACAGAGCTATGAGGATGTAGGGAACTACACCCAAGCCATAAAGGCGTATCGTGCAGCCTATAACTACTCCAAGGATAATATTCTTTTATATCACCTTGCCAGAAATTACGATGTGTATTATAAAGACAAAGCCACGGCGCTGGAGTACTACAAGAAATATTTAGAATCAGATGATACAGTTCGCCTAGCAAGAGAGTACGCAAAGCAACGGTTAGCAGACATGGGTGAGTTTTGATTCATGGAAGCTAATATGGAAAATTATTACGCCTATAATGGAAGCCTACAACCTTATGCCAATCGGCTTAGGAAAGAAATGACTAAAGCCGAAGCTTGCTTGTGGAAGTATGCTTTAAGAGCGAGCAAGAGAAAAGGTTATGGTTTCAGACGACAAAGGCCTGTGCTGAATTTTATTGCTGACTTTATGTGTAAGGAATTGAAATTAATAATTGAGGTTGATGGGATATCGCATTCATGGAATGAGACAGTTCAAAAGGATCGGGTCAAAGTTGAAATGTTGAGGAATGCTGGATTTGAAATTATTCGCTTTACGGATGAAGACGTATTGAAGAATATTAATGGTGTTACAGAGGTCATAGACTTTAAGATTGATGAGATTGAGAAAGTTTTAGGCTTACCTCCCCCTAACCCCCTCCATGAGGGGGAAAACACTTGCTCAGAGTGTCTTTGTATAATCAAAATTTGTGTTGGAACAAATGTCCCCCGCTGGCGGGGGTAGGGGGTGGGAAAATTAAAATTCTATTTAGCTTTACCCATGCTACCATCCTTGTTTGATTTCGGCTTTGCTTCCATTCTTTACCTTTTCCTTGCTTACATTTTAGGTATGGGCTTGTGGCAATTTAGACAGATACGGTTGCTGAATGAAAATGAAGAGAGCGTGCATGCTCGTTCACTTGTTCCGCTTGGTTGGGCTGCCGTTGCAATGGGTTTTGTTGCACTCATACAACGATATAGGGAAGCTTTCGATCTTATTGAAGCGGCCGGGGACATTAGCCCATCAATTGTAGCAAGTGCAATGAGTGCGGCCTTGTCATATCCAACATTGGGTTTGTTATGCCTGGCCATTTCTTTTCTGTTTAAATACTTCAATCAATAGCAATCATTTTTTTTGACTTGGTATTATTTCAGGTGTACCCCCTAACCCCCTCCATGAGGGGGAAACTTCCGCCATAAGACTTGAGTGTATTGTTAAAATTTTTGAAGGCACGCTGTCCCCCGCTGGCGGGGGTAGGGGGTGG
>JBBRKB010000163.1:0-8067 GCA_038218385.1 Cytophagales bacterium
TTCAGGAAAGAAGCCACGGCATCAGCACGTTGCTTTGATAGATTCATATTGTAATCTTCCTTTCCGGTTTTATCCGTGTGGCCTTCTACAAGAATGTTGGTGTCATCATACTTTTTTAAAGTGGCGGCCAGGTTTGTAAGATTGGTTTTCGTTTCCGTAGTTAATGAATAAGAATCAAATCCAAACATAAGACCCGAGTCGAACGTAATTTTAATTCCTTCACCTACGCGCTCTACGGTAGCACCTTTCAAATCGTTTCGCAATTCTTCAGCTTGCTTATCCATGCGATGGCCAATAAGCGCCCCTGCTGCTCCGCCTACCGTAGCACCAATGATAGCCCCCATGGCAGTATTGCCCGATTGATTGCCAATAATGCCGCCGATCACAGCACCAGAGCCACTGCCAATAGCAGTTCCTTTAGCGGTGTTCGAGGCTTTGCAGCCTCCAAACAATTGCGCGATTGTTAGTATCACTACTATGCTACTAAGCTTATATCCATTTCTTAAATTTAATGTCTTCATTTTCTTATGTTTAATGAATTTGGCTTTGATACCATAAAGAATAGTGCCAGAGGTCTTCTTGCCGCGATATACTTCTTTCATTGTTGTTATGTAAAAAAAAATCCCCACCTCCATACCAATGAGTAATAATGTGCGCACAAATTATTTGTACGAGAGTTGTAAATCCATCCAATAAAATCGAGTTCGTTCCGACTAGTTAGTAAACAAATGTGAGTTTTGGTTCAAGGTAAGGATTTCGCCATTTCAATCGTTTTCTGGAACGCTTTGATAAAAAAATGGAAGAAAAAGCACAAAAAGGCCAAACATTGCTTGCAAATGGGCGTTAAAGGAAACTGTGGAAACTTTTGATATTATAAATGTTTCCATAGTTTTGCAGCCGTATGATAGAAAATGAGACACGAAATAAAATTCTAAAGGGAGCCGAAGAGCTGTTTATGCGCTACGGTGTGCGGAGTATTACCATGGACGAGATTGCACGGCACTTAGGGATTTCAAAAAAAACCTTGTATCAATATTTTGCTGACAAAGATGACATCGTTTCCTCCACCACACAGGAACACATGGTACTTCAGCAAAGTCAGTATGAGAAAATAGAAAATGAATCGAAGAATTCAGTAGAAGAGTTGGTCAAACTTTCTTTTTGTTTGCGGGAAAATTTGAAAGGGATGAACCCTTCCTTGCTTTTTGATTTACAGAAGTACCATCAGAAGGCCTGGAATGTATGGGTGGAATTTAAAAATAAAACCATTCGCGAATCAGTAGTGCGGAATTTAAACAGAGGAATTGAACAGGGTCATTTTAGGCCAGAGATTAATCCGGATATTTTGTCCATCGTGAGACTAGAGTCCATCCAATTCGGATTTAATGAGCAATTATTTCCTCGTGAAAAATTTAATCTACCCGAAGTACAAATGCATATGCTCGAACACTTTATCTACGGCTTGCTTACTGATAAAGGACGCAAGCTCTATCAGAAATACAAAGACACAGTAACTGAACCTTCTTTTTAATAACACCTATATGAAACACTACTTACAAATTTTTGGAATTATTTTAATGACGATGCCGTCAGCGCTCTTTGCGCAGAAGGCATCACCATCTTCGTTTACATTGGATGCCTGTATCCAATATGCCATGGAGCATACCGTGGATGTTAAGAATGCGCGCATCGATGAACAAATTGCTGATGCCAGGGTGAAAGAGACTATTGGTATGGGTTTGCCTCAAATAGACGGATCGGTAAGCCTCCAGCACAATCCGAAGTTGGCTCCCTTTTATAGTAAATATGATCCTAATGATCAAGGGCCATTCTCAAGTCAATTGGCATCTATACCGGGAATACAACCTGGAGACCTCGTGGCGTTGCCCAACTTTTTTCAACAGCCAAGTATTGGTAATGCAAGCCTTTCAATCAATCAATTGTTGTTCAATAATTCGTATCTGGTAGGGCTGAAAGCATCCGATACGTTTAGAAGCTTGTCGCGCAAGACATCCGAGCAAACTCAAATCCAGATTGTTGAAAATGTAACGAAGGCATATTATGCTGTACTGATTAGCAATGAGCGCATAGTCCTTTTCGACAGCAACATTGGCCGCGTGGATTCCTTACTTAAAAACACAAAGGCATTAAACGAAAATGGTTTTGCGGAAGCTATCGATGTAGACCGCATACAGGTATCGATGAATAATCTGAAGTCGGAGCGATTGAAATTTATAAACCTGCAAGTGCTTAGCCTGGGTCTGCTCAAATTTCAAATGAACTACCCCCTCAACGATCCGATAGAAGTTGAAGGCTCATTGGATGATTTAAAAATAGATGAAAATCTTTTTACAGAATATGAAGCGGAGTGGGATTATAAGAATAGGATCGAATATAAAATACTCGATACTCAGAAACGGTTACAGGAACTGGAGGTGAAGAACAGATTTTCGAAATCTACTCCCAGCCTTGTTGGTTTTGCTACGCTAAGCTATTCCACGATGTCGCCCAACATTGCCGGACTTTTTAAGACCGAGTCCAGTATTGCCGACACAGAATTTTATGGCCCCGACAAGTGGTATCCATCTTCAGTATTTGGTATCTCTTTGAACGTACCCATATTCAGTGGCATGCAACGATCCGCCGG
Organism: Cytophagales bacterium; assembly: GCA_038218385.1. Classification (GTDB taxonomy): domain Bacteria; phylum Bacteroidota; class Bacteroidia; order Cytophagales; family Cyclobacteriaceae; genus JBBRKB01. The sequence goes on from JBBRKB010000163.1 coordinate 2,648, forward strand.
CCTTCAGCAGGCAAAGCTTTCTCTATTGAAAATTGAAAACAGCTATTCTTCTTTAAAGCAGGGAATTGATTTAAGCATACAGCAAAATTCAATACTTTATAAAAACGGAATAGAAACACTTGGCTCGCAGAAAGAAAATATGGAGTTGGCGCAACGTGTGGCACGTGTCACCAAAATTAAATACGAGCAAGGGGTCGGTTCCAATTTGGAAGTAACAGAAGCAGAAAGCAGCCTGCGCGAAGCACAAGTAAATTATTACAATGCGCTGTATGATGCTATTGTAGCAAAAATTGACCTTGATAAAGCCTACGGAAAAATCGACACCGCCAAATACACCACTACTAAATAACGCTACCTAATGAAAAATACATTTAACATGAAATCAACTTTATACTCAAAATTTTTAGGAGCTGCAGTTGTTGCCGTATTAGCGGCATGCAGCGCAGGCACACCGGAAGGTGGAAAGCAGGCACGTTTAGAAGAACTCAAAGTTCAACAGGCCGATCTATCGAAAGAAATAAAAAGCCTGGAAGCTGAAATTGCCAAAGAAAATCCAGATGCTATAACAGTAAAATCAAAAGAGGTGGTGGTGACCAAAATCGAACCACGATCCTTTGATTATTTTGTAAAAACACAAGGCAGTGTGGAGGCAGAAGATAACATTCTGGTGAGTGCCAAAACAATGGGTGTTGTTACCACCGTATATGTTACCGAAGGCCAACAAGTTTCTAAAGGACAAGTGATTGCCCAAATTGACAACGGTATTATTCTACGAAACATAGACGGTATGAAGTCGCAATTGGGATTGGCGAAGACCGTGTATGAACGCCAGAAAAATCTATGGGATCAAAAGATTGGAACTGAAGTTCAATACCTACAAGCAAAGACCAACATGGAAGGACTAGAAAAGCAAGTTGCTTCTATGCAAGAGCAGAACAGCATGTCGCGAATTGTTGCTCCCCTTAGTGGATTTGTCGATGAGGTAATGGTGAAGATCGGCCAGAATATTTCACCGGGTATGCCAGCGGCACGTGTTGTCAACACCTCTGAGCTAAAATTGAAAGCCAATGTATCAGAAGCGTATGTGACTGACATTAAAAAAGGCAATACGGTAGTTGTTAGTATTCCCGAACTTAAAAAGGACATAGAAGCCAAGGTGTCTTTTGTTGGAAAAACGATAGACCCACTATCACGCACCTTTGTTGTTGAAGTGAAGTTGCCGTCTGATCCTAACCTTCGGCCCAACATGACGGGTATCATCAAAGTAATATTCAAGACAGTTGACGATGCCCTTGTTGTGCCCGTGAATGTTGTTCAAGATTTAAACAATGAGAAGATTGTTTTTGTAGCTGAGAAAAATGGTCAGCAAACTATTGCGCGCAAGAAAGTGGTGACGGTAGATGGCGTGTATGATAACATGGCCCATGTGGAAGGCGTGAAAGCGGGCGATGAAATTGTCTCCTTCGGCTTTCAGGGTTTAAACGATGGCCAGCTTATTAAATTATAAATCGCCTAACGCATCATTTCGGGAAGGAATACTTCCTGATGTGATGCCAGCCGCTAATCATTTTACAACATGCAAGACATAGAAAAAGAATTTAAACCAACCAGCTGGTCGATCGACAACAAGGTGGCTATTTATGTAGTTACTGTTATTATCTGCTTGGCGGGGATCATGACCTACAACAGCTTGCCGAAAGAAAACTTTCCGGAGGTTGTGTTCCCGCAAATTTTTGTGGCCACCATTTATCCGGGTGCGCCTGAAGACATAGAGAACCTTATTTCAAAACAGATTGAAAAACAAGTAAAGTCCATTGCCGGTGTAAAGAAAGTGACCAGCAATTCGCAACAGAATTTTTCAAATGTTATTATCGAGTTTCAAACCGATGTGGAAGTAAAGGAAGCCAAACGTGAAGTACAAGAGGCAGTAGATAAAGCGAAGAACGATTTGCCTTCTGACTTAATGGAAGATCCACAGGTAGTGGATGTTGATATCTCGGAAGTGCCCATTATGAATGTGAACCTTTCGGGAGATTACGATCTTCAAACCTTGAAGAAGTATGCTGAGCAGATGCAAGACGAGATTGAGACACTTCGTGAGATTCGGCGTGTGGATATAGTGGGTGCGTTAGATCGCGAGATCCAGGTAAATGTTGACTTGTACAAGTCGGCTCAAGCAGGCATCAGCATGGAAGACATTGGCAATGCGATACGATATGAAAACGTGTTAATAGCAGGTGGCCAGCTTTCGGTTGATGGTATGAAACGTTCTATCAGTGTGAACGGTGAATTTGCTTCTGCCGAGCAGATGGCCGGCATTGTTGTTGGTTCCATCAAAGGTGGTAAAATTCGCTTGAAGGATGTAGCTGAAGTCTTGGACACGCACAAAGAGCAGGAAAGTTTTTCCCGCTTAGATGAGGAGAACGTGGTGACGCTGAACGTTGTAAAACGCGGAGGGGAAAACCTCATCAATGCATCGGATCAGATAAATGAAATCGTAAAGAATTTTGAAACCAATATTTTACCTCCTGGTTTAAAAATTACCATTACAGCTGACCAATCAGAGAATACGCGCACCACATTGCATGATCTTATCAACACGATCATTATTGGTTTTGTGTTGGTGACTATTATCCTCATGTTTTTTATGGGAGCTACCAATGCGATCTTTGTTGGGTTGTCTGTACCGATTTCGAGTTTCATCGCGTTCCTCACATTCCCAACATTGGGTTTCACATTAAACTTGATGACCCTGTTTTCTTTTCTGTTGGCGTTAGGTATAGTGGTAGATGATGCAATCGTGGTGATTGAAAATACCCACCGTGTTTTTGATAATGGCAAGGTGCCTATTCGTAAAGCAGCAAAGATTGCCGCTGGTGAAGTGTTCCTTCCTGTATTGTCAGGTACACTTGTTGTATTGGCCCCGTTCATTCCGTTGGCTTTCTGGCCCGGCGTTATTGGTAGCTTCATGGTGTTCTTGCCTATCACGTTGATTGTGACATTGCTTGCATCATTGGTATTGGCCTATATTATGAATCCAGTATTTGCAGCAGACTTTATGAGCGTACATGATCACGATCATGACAACAAGCCTAAGTTCACCAAGGGGTTTAAAATTGCTGCTGTGATTTTTGCGGCCGTTGCCATTTTGTTTTACATAACAGGATCGTTTGGTCTGGGCAACTTTACCCTTTTCATTTTTGGAATTTACGCCTTTCACCGTTTTGTATTGGAACGTGTGATTTCAAATTTCCAAACCAAAGCCTGGCCATGGGTGCAAGAAAAGTATAAGGGAATGATAACTTGGTGTCTGGAAGGATGGTTGAAACCCATCTCGGTTGTGATCGCGGTCATTCTATTATTTATTTTTGCTATCGTCTATACAGGCATCCGAAAACCACCCGTAGTATTTTTCCCGCAAGGTGATCCTAATTTTATTTTCACGTTTATCCGTATGCCCATTGGAACCGACCAGCGTGTCACCGATTCGATTACGAATATTGTAGAAGATAGAATCATAAAAGTAATTGGAAACGATACGGCTGTAGTAGAGTCCGTTATTTCTAACGTCTCTGTTGGCGCATCGGAAGATCAGTTTGCCGGCAATCAGCCACAGCCACACTGAGGTAAAGTAACGGTTGCCTTTGTCAGTTTTGCAGAGCGCGATGGAAGATCTTCAAAAGATTTTATGGGCAAGATTCGTGATGCCGTAAAAGGTATTCCGGGTGTTGAGATATCGGTGAACCAAGAGCAGGGTGGACCTCCAACAGGCAAGCCGATCAATATTGAAATTGCTGCGGATGATTTTGAAATGCTAGTATCCACAGCGGATGGCGTAAAACGCTACCTTGATTCCGTGCAGGTGCCGGGTGTTGAAGAATTGAAATCAGATTTTCAAAGTGATAAGCCTGAGATCGTGATTAATATTGACCGTGAGAAAGCAAACCGTGAGGGCATTTCTACTGGCCAAATCGGCAGCATGTTGAACACCGCTATTTATGGTCAGGAAATTTCCAGATTCCGCGATGTCAATGACGACTATCCGATTGAGTTGCGTATAAAAGAAGATCAACGTAATGATATCAATACCTTGATGAATCTTCCCGTTACATATCGCGATATGAGTATGGGCGGTGCAGTGCGTCAGGTACCTTTGTCATCTTTTGCTACCATCGAATACGCCAACAGTTTTGCGGGCATCAGACGTATTGATCAGAAGCGTGTCATAACGTTGTCATCAAACGTGCTCACTAACTTTAATGAAAATGATGTAGTGGCAGATATTCAGGATAGGCTGAAATCTTTTTCAAAACCGGATGAGGTATCTATCAAGATGACAGGTGCGCAGGAAGATCAGGCGGAAACTTCAGCCTTTCTTGGTGTTGCCGGTATGGTGGCACTGGGCTTAATGTTTATGATCCTGGTTATTCAGTTCAACTCCGTGAGCAAGCCACTGATTATTCTGTCAGAAATTTTATTTAGTATCATCGGTGTGCTTATCGGTTTCTCCCTTTTTAGAATGGAAATTTCCATTGTCATGACGGGCGTGGGGGTGATGGCTCTGGCAGGTATTGTTGTGCGGAATGGAATTTTGTTGGTTGAATTTACCGATCTGCTTATATCACAAGGTATGGAACTGCGTGAAGCAATTGTTGAAGCGTGCAAAACACGTATGACACCTGTATTACTCACTGCTATGGCTGCAACATTAGGATTGATTCCGCTGGCGGTGGGCTTTAACATTGACTTCATTACGTTGTTCACAGATTTCAATCCCCATATTTTCTTTGGAGGTGATAACGTTGCTTTTTGGAAGCCGCTTTCATGGACCATGATCTTTGGATTGATCTTCGGAACATTCCTTACGCTTTTCCTTGTTCCTGTATTGTACCTGATTGTTGAGAAGTTCAACCGCCGGGTAGGATTGTCGAAAGGGAATAAGTAGAAATAACCTACATTCGAGAGAAGCAATCCAGTAATGGGTTGCTTCTTTTTTTTACATTTGTTGATGGGCAGCAAAATATCATTGGCCATTGTACTTATTATCGTTGTACTTCTGATTGATATCAGAATGCTGATGTCGGTGCGCCATGTCACCAAAAAATATTCTCAGCGCATTCAACTTGGCCTCACCATTTTCTCCTGGGTCCTCACTGTTTTTGTTGTTGCCATTATCAGTTGGTATTACATGGCGCCTTTTCTGTCTATAGAGGTAGGTATATCACCTGCTATAGCCACCATCATTATTACCTTATATCTTTTTAAGTTCACGGCCTTTGCGGTTTTGCTTATTGATGATGTACAACTTGGCCTGCGCAAGACTATTCAGTTTGTGAAGTTTAGACAAACCGGCAAGATCCATGGTGTTCCTATTACCCGCGGTACTTTTTTATCCAAGACAGCGCTGCTAGCAGGAGCCG
>JBBRKB010000164.1:0-7982 GCA_038218385.1 Cytophagales bacterium
GCAGAGGAGGAGGGATTCGAACCCCCGGAACCTTGCGGTTCAACGGTTTTCAAGACCGCCGCGTTCGACCGCTCTGCCACTCCTCTGTTTATTCCTCAGGCCGTCTGGCCATTTTGGGTTTGCAAATTTAGCTGATAATTACAATTTGACAAATGCCAACCTTAGCTTTTCACAGGTGGTCGTTTAGAATCGGCCATTATTTTTAGGTACACGGCTTTATGAATGCTGGCATTGATCTCATAACCAACCATCAACACAACGGTCACCAATTCAATCCACACCATGAGTGCAATCAGCACACCTATAGAGCCATACAGTTTATTATAGGTTCCAAAATTGGTGATATAAAAACTAAAGCCATACGAAACCAAAAGGGTAAGGAAGGTGGCAACGGAAGAGCCGATCGAAAAAAATCGCCAGTTGTAATGGATGGCGGGTCCAAAATAATAGATCGTGGCGATGGTTAAAAAGAATGCGATGAAGATCACCACAAAGCGAAGCAGCAATAATATTTTTAAATCGTCCAGATTGAGAAAGGAGATCTCGTGCAAATGGGCGATAGCGTAATCTACCATGAGTTGCCCGATGATGAGCAGGGCAAGCGATAAGAAAATAACAAAGGCCAAACCAATGGTAAGCGCGGTGGCAATCATACGCATTTTAAATTCACCGCGCTTCTCAACTGTTTTATAGCACGCATTGAAGGCACGCATCAGTGACATCATACCATTGGTGCTGAGGTAAAGGGAAAACAAAAAACCAAATGTCAACAGTCCGCCGCGGGTGTTGCTCACAATATCCATCATGGTGCCCGATATAGTTTCCGACATGCTACGAGGCAGCATGGTACCCACGAATTCCATAATACTCTGGCGGCTTACAAACGGGAAAAGTTCGTTGATATAGGGAATGAGTGTGAACAAAAAGATAATGGCCGGAAAAATGGCCAATGTAAAATTGAACGCCACACCGTTGGCCCTCTCGATGATCTGGTCATTTTCAAGATTGCGTAAGAACACATTGATGATAGAATACAACGAAACATTCTCACGGCGTGAAAAACGTATGCCCCGGGTCCAGTTGATCATAACCTTGCCGGGATTCCAATTGAGAATGAGTCGCTTGTGCTTAAACTTCATGAATGAATATATCCCAACATTTTCTCAATTGCAATTTATGAAGCGTATTAAACAAACTTAACAATCAACTGGGTGAATGGTTACGCATAAAAAGGTGCCAGCACCTCCAGCATTTGCTGCGGCGGACGACACGGACGTCCCGACTTGATATCAACAAAGGCAAGCAATGTCATGCCTTCATTTATTAATTTGTCTTCTTCATTATAAACGTCATATTCAAACCTGATCCGAACAGAAGGTGTTTCACGAATGGTTGTCACAATGCGCAACACTTCATCGTACCTTCCGGGTGCCAGGTATTTTGAGTGATTCTCCAACACCGGCATCATGATGCCCATGCCTTCAATTGCCTTATAGGTGAGACCTAATTTCCGTAAACTCTCCACGCGCGCCACTTCGTAGTACATGGCATAGTTGCCATAATACACATAGCCCATCTGGTCAGTTTCGGCATAGCGTACACGCACAGAAGTTTCCGATGTGTACATCTTATTTTTTATTTTGCTTTCGTAGCCGTTCCCCTATCCGCTGCTCAATAGTGAGCGCATTTTGATAGCGCGCTGCGTTGCGCAAGTGTTCGTTGTAGTTGCTGGTGAAATTGTGCCGCCCAGAAAAATCTTCCTTGGCACACATGTAGAGGTAGTCGCTGTTTTTATAATTCAATACTGCATTCAGCGCATTAATTTCTGGCATATTGATAGGGCCCGGTGGAAGACCAGCGTGCGTATAGGTATTGTAGGGCGAGTCCACTTGCTTATGCACATTAAGTACGCGCTTCAATGCAAAATCTTTCACTGCAAATTTTAATGTAGGATCTGCCTGCAAAGGTATTCCTTGTTTTAGCCGGTTAAGGTATAGCCCTGCTATCACAGGCGCCTCATCAGCTTTGATGGATTCTGCCTGAACAATGGATGCCAATGTGCTCACTTCAGTTGGTGTTAGTCCCACATCGGAAGCTTTCTTTTTACGTTCTGCATTCCAAAAATTTTCATATTCCATGAGCATACGGTCAACCAAATCTTTTGGAGCAAGGTTATAATATACCTCATAGGTATTGGGTATAAACATGGAGATAATATTGTCTTGATTGAAACCTCTGTGGTTGTCCATCGCGAATGAGATAAGGGCTGCGTTGAACTCCTCCGGTTTCATCACTAAATTTTTGGTAATTTTTTCTGCCAGTTCATCGATGGTGCGCACGTTATTGAACGTAATGTTCACGGGCAATTGATTGCCCGATCGCATTAAGCGTATCGCTTCTATGTTGGTCATGTTTTTCTTTAACACATAAAGACCTGGCTTAACCGATTTATCGTAATCCATCAGCTTGGCCAAAAAGCTAAAGGAGACAAGGTCTTCTACATATCTTCCGTCTGTGGGAGTCATGCCTGTATGTAACAGGGCCTGCACGGTTTTGAAGTTTGCTCCTTCCGGTATCACAATGACCCGGTCTTCTTTATCAACAAGAATATTGGGGGTGTAGACAATTTGCCATCCATAAAAAACAAAGGATATTCCCAACACGGCAAATAATAAAAAGAAGATCAGGCGCTTGCTTGGCATCATAACTAAAAAGTAATGTCGCAAAAATACTAAATGAATTTTAACACACCATCTTTAGTTATATTGGCCCATAACTTATTTTGTGCCAGCAGAATTCCTCACCATACATCCCAAAAATCCGGAAGAACGGAAAATCGCCAGCGTGGTAGACGTTCTTAAAAACGGGGGCATCATTATCTATCCTACCGATACGGTATATGGTATTGGCTGCGACCTGCTCAACAAAAGGGCTGTGCTTCGTCTTTGCCAAATACTCGACATAAAACCTCAAAAACTTGACCTGTCTTTTATCTGCAACGATTTGAGTCACATCTCTACCTATGTAAAAAGAATTGATACACCTGTATTTAAACTTTTAAAACGATCGCTACCCGGGCCGTTCACCTTTATTTTAGAGTCGAGCAATGCGGTGCCAAAAATCCTGGACGTGAACAAAAAGACCGTTGGCATTCGGGTGCCCGACCACAACATCCCCCGCATGATTGTAGAGAAATTGGGCAATCCCATTATCACTTCGTCTGTAAAAAATGATGATGAAATAAGGGAATACACAACCGATCCGGAAGAAATCTATGACGAGTTTCAATATAAAGTTGATATCGTTATTGATGGAGGTGCCTGTGGAAATATTCCATCTACGGTCATTGATTGTTCAGGTAGTGAAATAACTTTATTGCGACAGGGATTGGGCGAAATTGATTTGTGAATTTGAGGAGGGGAGTGTTAAAAAACATGAAGCTAAATATTGAATTTTGAGATAAAGAGATTACAAAACGATTAAAATGAGAATAATAGTTGAATATAAGGATTCTGAATCTGGATTTGACCAGTTAAAGATTGATTCTGCCAAATACTTATCGGATTATGCTATTCGGATAATATTTAGCGATGGAAATGAAAAGCTTGTTGACTTTAAACCTTTTTTATCAAAGTCACTTCATCCTTCAATTAAAAAATATCTTGATGAAAATAAGTTCTCGAATTTTTCATTGACGGATGGAAATCTAAATTGGAATGATTATGATTTGATTTTCCCAATATCGGATTTATATAACGGAAGGATTGAAGCATAAACCACGAACCCACAACACGAGTCTATAGCCGGTTTGTAGGTGACGGATACTTTTCATCTTTTTATTATCTTTATCTCGGGTGGCTAGTGAAGTGGTTTTAAAACGGCAACAGATCATATCCCAACCGTTATACGCTATTCAAAAATCAGTATGCAAATAAAACGACTTCCACTTCTGATAGTGTTTTGGTTACAGTTTGGTCTTTCTTTTGGACAGACAATGCACAAAGAAAAGATCAACACCTCAGGTGCTGAAGCTTATTTTAAAATTGCTTCCACACTTGAAAAGGCCGGTGGTGAAAACATTGTATCCTGGCAACTCTTGTTTCAAACGCCACCTTATCAGATGATGATTGCAGGAAATGCCCTGGACACTGCAGTTTTTAAAACCGACATGCTGCGTGTATTCTCTTTTGCATCTGATGAGGCGACAACCTTGTATACCTCTAAAGGAAACTATCACAGGGGTTATAAAGACAATCAAAAACAATTAGAAAACTATATACGGCTGCTGCATGATTCGAATGTGGTTGACAGTTTAAAATCACTACTGTACCCTTTTTTGCCTTTGCGGCTGCGAAGAGAAGAATTGTTGCCAACACTGTTTTACCTGAACTATGGCAGTGGGGAAGCCACTGGCTTTGGCGGAGTTGTAATCAGTGACTTGTTGCATTCCTATACAATAGACGAATACAAATTCGGCCTATTGGCAGCACATGAAGCATTCCACGCTATCGTTTCCATTGCTTTTTAACAAAAGCTCAAGCAAGACATAGATTTCAATGCACCGGACTTTAATCTCTTGTATTTCCTGCAAAACGTATCTGAAGAAGGCATTGCTGATCTAATTGATAAACCACTATTGCTTCAAAAAAACTCGCCTTTCTACAATGAAGTAAAGCAACTGACTTCGGGTGACGAGGCGCTTTCAATCTCACTTATCAAGAAGCTTGACACTGTTTTAACCCTTGCCTTTCATTCTGAGCGCGCACTGCTGGAATACAGTAACTTTGCAGAATTGGCAAATACTTTTGGTAAAAACGGAGGCCATATTCCCGGGCGCTTTATGGGAAATGTAATCAAAAAAGAAGGTTTGCTACAAACGCACGTTGATGTGGTAGAAGATCCTGTATCATTTATTTTGACCTACAATGCAGCAGTAAAAAAGAACGGCAAGAATTATCCTGCCTTCTCTAAAGAAAGCGTGGAGTTTCTTCAAAGGCTTAAAACTAAATATTGGCAAGAAGTAGACTAACAGCGTGCAACATATAAGGCTTAAACGAAGTCTCGCCACAAACTAAACCCCCGCCACAAAGTAAATCACTTTCATGGCGGGGGTTCATTTTAAGCCCCTGTTGAACTGAGACGTTATAAAAAAAGTGCAGATATTTACGAACATGAAAGGGTTGTTAGTTTAATGGCAAAACCATAATCGAATGGGTTCGAATCCCACCCCCACTACCGGGTAGTTTATGTTGGTTAAAACCGGTTATGAAACATTGTTCGAATCAGTGTACAACTATTTATTTGTGAAGGAAACTTCATAGCACTACCATGACAACCTTAAGATAATCTATGATTCAGAAAATCAGCACAGGATTTGGACGCGGGTAGTGATGATGAAATAGAAGCAGAAGAAATGACGAATGAAATTAATAGTAATCATGGAAATCCACAAATCAAGTAAATCCTGATTCAGACAATGAAGGAGCAGCAAAAGATATCCATTCGTTTTTTTGATGACCGTGAGGTGCGGGCATTGTGGGACGAGCCAAACGCCAAGTGGTGGTTTTCGGTGTTGGATATTATAGCTGTACTTACCGACCAAAGCGACTATACCAAAACCCGCAATTATTGGAAATACCTCAAAGCCAAACTCAAGAAAGAAGACAGTCAGTTGGGTAGTGCCACTAACCAACTGAAACTAACTGCGGCTGACGGCAAAAAATACAAGTCTGACATGCTCGATTACAACGGAATAATTGCATTAGGCAAAACATTTCCGGGCACAAAAGCTAACCGATTTATCGAATGGTTTACCTATAGCGATAACACCATAGACGCAAAAAGCAAAACCAAGGCTTACGCCCTTTTTGAAAGTTCGCTTATAGACAATATAGAGGTAGGTACAATCAATGGCTTACAACAAATTCACGCGTATTTGTTTGGCGGCTTGTATGATTTTGCTGGGCAAATCAGGCAAAAAAATATTTCGAAAGCTGGTTTCCAATTTGCCACGGCTCGCTTTCTTACCACCACCTTAAAGCAAATAGACCAGATGCCCGAAACTACACTGGATGAAATAGTGGAAAAATATGTAGAGATGAACATTGCCCATCCCTTTATGGAAGGCAACGGAAGAAGCTCACGAGTATGGTTGGATATGATGTTGAAAAACCGTCTAAAAAAATGCGTAGACTGGAGTAGAATTGGAAAAGCCGATTACATGAGTGCCATGGTAAAAAGTACAGTGAACATGAGCAGCTTAAAAGTAGCATTGCAAAATGCCCTTACCGACCAAATCGATAGCCGAGAAATGTATATGAAGGGAATTGATTACTCCTACTATTATGAGGAAAACGAATAAATGAGGATGAGTACAGGTATATACTTGTAAAATAAACCAACACAAAAAAAATAGTAACACATGAAAATAAAAAGCCTCGGATCACAAGGACTCAAAGCTTCTCAACTGGGATTGGGATGCATGGGCATGTCAGAATTTTATGGTGAAGGTAATGATGATGAATCGACACGAGTTATTCATCGCGCAATCGAACTCGGTATTAATTTTCTTGACACGGCCGATATGTATGGCCCACATACAAATGAAATTCTGGTGGGTAAAGCCATTGCCGGCAGGCGCGATAAAGTATTGCTCGCTACTAAGTTTGGCATCATGCGCGACCCGGCCAACCCCACGGTGCGTGGTATTAATGGTAAACCAGCGTATGTAAAACAAGCTTGTGAAGCGAGCCTTAAGCGACTGAATGTTGATGTGATTGATCTCTATTATCTGCATCGAAGGGATCCATCAACACCAATCGAAGAAACAGTAGGGGCTATGGGCGAATTGGTGAAGGAAGGAAAAGTGAGAGCGATAGGACTTTCTGAAGTATCACCTGATACACTTCGAAAAGCACATGAGACATTTCCGATCACAGCGCTACAGACAGAATATTCATTGTGGAGTCGTGAACCAGAAGAAGAACTTTTGCAAATCTGTAAAACACTGGGCATAGCTTTCGTTGCCTATAGTCCACTTAGCCGTGGGTTCTTATCGGGTCAAATCAAAAAGTATGAAGATTTTGAAGCCGATGATGTGCGTAAAAACTGGCCACGCTTTCAAGGTGAAAATTTTAAAAAGAATCTTGATCTCGTAAAAAAAATCGAAGAACTGGCAGAACAAAAAAACTGCACCGCTTCGCAATTGGCTATCGCATGGGTGATGGCACAAGACGATCATATCTTTCCTATTCCCGGAACCAAGCGCCTGAAATACCTCGAAGAAAATGCAGGTGCCGTGGATGTTAAACTTTCTGAAGATGAATTGAAAGCGATAGACACCATACTTCCTCCAGACGCCATAGCAGGAACGCGTTATCCGGAAGCAAGCATGAAGGCTCTGAATGGATAAATTATTTAGTGTACGATGTTATGACAGATTCAAGAATATCACAACATTCATGAACCTGTTCTTCCGTGATTACCAACGGAGGAGCCAACCGAATAATATTACCATGCGTTGGCTTCGCCAGTAGCCCTTGCTTCATAAGTTCTATGCAAATATTCCATGCCGTTTCACTTTCGGCTGAGTCGTTGATGACGATAGCATTCAACAAACCTTTACCTCTTACTAATCTCACCAGGTCACATTTTGTGATGAGTGCATTCATTCGCTCACGAAAAACAATCCCCATTTTATCGGCATGTATGGCAAGTTGCTCATCTTTCACCACTTGAAGTGCTTCCATACATACAACTGCTGCCAAAGGATTTCCACCGAAGGTAGAACCGTGCTCACCAGGGTTTAGTACCAACATCACCTCATCATCCGTCAGCACACAAGACACCGGTAACACACCACCACTGAGTGCCTTTCCTAAAATAAGGATGTCAGCCCGAACATCTTCATGATCAGATGCCAACATTTTTCCCGTACGTGCTATGCCTGTCTGAATCTCATCTATGATGAACAGCACATTATT